>JBAPYE010000404.1:0-2671 GCA_049284575.1 Desulfobacterales bacterium | reverse complement strand
CCCTTGCAGAGGTCGCAGCCCTTGGCCTCATAGAACACGTGCTCCCGGTAGCGCGAGGGAGACACCCCCCACTCGGCCAGCTGGGCCTGGGTATACGTCGCCGGCTCCCTGCAGACGCAAAGGGTCCGCATCAGCCGCTGGGCCACGATGCAATTCAAGGCGGCCATCAGATTGTATGGTTTGATGCCCATGTGGATGAAGCGGTTGATTACTTCAAAGGCGCTGTTGGCATGCACGGTGGTAAAAACGAGATGACCCGTCAGCGCGGACTGCAGCGCAATCTGGGCGGTTTCGGAATCCCGGATTTCACCAACGAGGATCTTGTCCGGGTCATGGCGCAAAATGGATCGCAGGCCACGGGCAAAGGTCAACCCTTTTTTTTCATTGACCGGAATCTGGACGATGCCCTTCAGCTGGTATTCGACCGGGTCTTCGATGGTGATGATTTTTGCCTCGGTGCTGTTGACCGCTGAAATCGCCATGTAGAGCGTGGTGGTTTTGCCACTGCCGGTGGGACCGGTCATCAGGAACATCCCGTAGGGGGTGTTGATCATCCGCCGGATGCGGTGCATTTCGCGGGCAGGCAGCCCCAGGCTTTCGAGCTTGAATTCCCCCACGTCGGCGGCGAGCGATTCGCGGTCAAGTATTCGAATCACCACATCCTCGCCGAAAATGGTCGGCAGGATGGAAACCCGAAAATCGATGTAACGCTCCTGGACCTTGAGTTTGAAGCGCCCGTCCTGGGGAATCCGTTTTTCGGAGATGTCCAATTCGGACATGATCTTGATTCGGGAAACGATGGTCCCCTGATGCTGAACGTCCAGCGGATCGGTTGCCTGGTGCAGCATCCCGTCAATGCGGTAGCGGATAATGACGCCCTGTTCCGAGGTTTCGATGTGGATATCGCTGGCCCGTTTGTTGATGGCATCCAGGATCGTGGAATTCACCAGTTTGACAATCGGGCTTTCCTCCGCCGACAGTTTCTCCAGGCTGAGAATATCCTCGCCCTTGTCGGACTCGCGGACCAGCGAAAGGCGCATATCATCGGAAACCGAGTCCAGTACACTCCGGGAAGTTTCAATATTTTTGAGCAGGTTTTTGATTCGGGTTTCGCTGACAACGACGATGACGACGCTTAAATCCAGCAGCATTTCCAAGGCATCGATGGCCTTCAAAAAATTCAGCGGGTCCGCCATGGCGATCACCAGGGTGTCCCCCTCGCGCCGGTAGGGCACGAACTGATAGCGCGTCATGAACTCGACCGGCACTAATTCCAGCAAGGTGGCGTCTTCGATACCGTCGATCTGGACATAATCATAGGAGAATTGGGCGGCTGTAATCTGGGCGATGATCTCGTCGTCGACCAGCCCTTCCTGCAGACAGATGTGGCCAATGCGCTGTTTGGTAATATTCTTTTTGGAGGTAACATAATCCAGTTGCTTCCGGGTCATGAACCCCATTTTGATCGCAAGATCACCGAATTTTAATTTTTTGTAGGCTTTAACGGACATTTTTTAAAATTTTCATGCAATCGATTTTTAGGTGCCGGCGGCGGGATGGCGGAAATACGGGGCGGGGCGCGCCCGTCTAAATAGCACCGGCCAACTGAAAGATCGGCAAATACATCGCCAACACGATAAAGCCGATCAACAGCCCCATGACGACCATGAGGGCCGGCTCGATCGCCGAGGTAAGGATTGTCAGCTTGGCATCGACGTCCATTTCGTAAAAGTCTGCGACGTCGTCCAGCACCGTTTCCAGCGCGCCGCCGCTTTCGCCGGCGTCGACCATCCTTATCGCCATCTTGGGAAAAACCTCAACCCGATCGAGGGAGGCCGCGAAACCGCCCCCCTCTTCAAGCAGTTTGACGACTTTTTGAATCATTTCTTTCAGAAAAAAATTGTCCATCGTTCCGGAGGCGATTCGCACCGCATCCACCAGCGGCATGCCACTGGCCAGAACCGTCGACAGGGTCCTGGCCAAACGGGAGACGTAATACATCATGAAGATGTCGCCCACCAGCGGCATCCGGAGTTTCACCCGATCTATAAACCGTCTGCCGGCAGCCGTTCTTCGAGCGTAGACCCCCCCCGCCCACAGCCCCGCCGCCAAGAGCACCACCAAAAAAATATTGTTTTTTAGACCGTGGCTGGCGGCCACCAGAACAAGCGTTATGGTCGGCAGTTGGGTGCCGGAATCGAAATAGGCCGCCGTAAACGTCGGCACGACGAACACCATCAGAAACACGAGCACAAAAATGGACACGGTCGTTAAAATCGCAGGATAAATGGATGCCGTGATCACTTTCTGGCGAATCGCCAGCATTTTTTTTATGTAGGCGATGTAGCGTGAAATTGCCAGGGAAATGCTGCCGCTTTTTTCACCGGCCTGCAAGGAGGCCACGTAAAGATTGGACACGACGGATGAAAACTTGCCGAATGCCGCGGACAGCGACTCGCCTGTGGACACATCGTTGCGCACTTCTCGGAGCAAATCGTAAAGATCGCTGTGGGTGCCCCTTTCCAAAACCGTGTCAAGTGCGCTTAAGATCGGCAGCCCCGCCTTGATCAGGACCGCGAACTCCTGATTGAAGGAGAGAAAATCCCTGAGGCGAAACGATTTTCGGCGCCCACGCCACTCAAAAAAGGCAAGGATCCGTTCTGTGCTGTGA
>JBAPYE010000403.1:0-4842 GCA_049284575.1 Desulfobacterales bacterium | reverse complement strand
TCTTCTCCCTGGGGGCAGCGGCAGAGCCCGTGATAGACCGACTCCTGGCGCTCCCGGCCGCCGGGCACCAGCTCAACCGGTTTGCGCAGCGCCGCCAGGTAGTTTTCCCGGCAAAAACCGAAATCCTCCTCGGGCACCACCAGTAGCAGGGCGTCCACGTCCGGGCTGGCCTCGAAGACCGCCAGGGTCCGCGCCAGCACCGCGCGCCCGGCCAGCGGCCGGTACTGCTTGCGCAGCGCACCCGGCAGACGGGACCCGCTGCCGCCGGCGACGATGATGGCTGAGATCACTTCAAGGGCCCCGCTAAAAAACAGTTCAAGGTCTGGCGCTTCTTTTGGCCCGCCTTCTGCGCTGCGCCCCCGACGAAAATCGCGCTGTGCGCCGGGGGGCGCCCTCACCGCAGATAGCGCAGCTCCCTGGGCAGGGGCACCCCCTTGCCCATGGTGTCCTCCCCGTAATTTACGCCCGCAAGGATTTCGATGTCCTGCAGCGCGCGGGTGTCGCCTTCGAAGACCACCTCGCTGAGGCCCTCTTTCTGAATCTTGCCGCCCGCCCACTGGATGTCGAGCACGCTGCTGGCGTCAAAGCGATCGCTGCCCACGCAGAGCTCCACCTGGCCGCCGTAGTGCTGCACGATCTTGGCCACCATCAGGCTGGGGCGGCTGTGAAAGCCGAGCTTGACGGGGATGCCGACTTTCAGCGAATCCCGTTCGATGTTCTCGTTGAGGATCTCCTGGGCCAGCTTGCGGCCGGCGGTCAGGTAGTGGCAGACATAGAAAAGACCGTAATTGACCGTGCGGTCCAGGAGTTTTTGCGGGTCGATGATCTCGGAAAGCCGTTCGTGCACCTTCTGGTAGATGTTTTTGTAGCCGGCCTCATGCAGGTGGCGCTCGTAGAAATGCAGCAGGCGCCCCATGATCTGCAGCAGGTGGAATACGCAGGAAAAGTGCCCCCGCAGCTGCCGCAGTTTTTTGTTGCTGCCGAAGCGGAAGCCGCCCTGGATGACATAGGTGTCGAAGGAGGACTGCAGGTTGTGGACCAGCATCTCGTAGCGCCGGATTTCGACCTCGTTGACCTTGCTGGGCACGATCTCGTGGATTTCCGACACGCTGCAGGGTTCATAGAAGCGCAGCAGGTCGAAACTTTTGGAGATGCTCAAAAATTCACTGGCGATCTTGACGATGTTTTTCTTCTGCTGGGTGCGGTTCTCATCATCGATGTCATGAGCCAGCAATTCGCAGGTGGTGACGCCGGGAAAATCGGCCGTGGAAAAGCGCTCCCGGGGTATGGGAATTCCCAGCCGCCTGGCTTCATCGAGGATCACCGGCGCGATCTTGATCAGGCATTGGGTGAGAAATTCCTGGGTTTGGTCGCCTTCCCGCTCGAAGTCCGCCGTGTTTCCCAGATCGTAGAACGCCAGGCGATTGGAGATGTGTTTTTGGGAGTAGCCGCCCAGGCTCAGGTGCCGCACGGCGGCGCACAATTCCCGGTAAAAGTACCAGTCGGTGTTGTTCTTGGCGCCGTGAAAATCCAGCAGATCCTCCAGCACCTGGGAGGTGGCGATCAGGGTGGAGTAGAGTTTCTTGGTGAAGCGGTACCGGGAAAGACCCGCGGTGGTGATAAAAATGCAGCTCTTCAGGTAGTCATGGGAAAAAATACGGGTTTTTTCCGCAAAAGAAATATCGCAGGTGTCGGTTTCAGGGCCCATGGAAGGCAAGTCCCACTGAATCGGGGCGCAAAGCCCGCGCCGGGGGGCACAGCCAACCCTCCCGTCAAAAAAAATGAACCGGTAAAAACTCAAAAACCAGACAGTTTCGTAAAAAAGCCAAGTTCAAGGCGCGCAAATCTCGAGGAGTGAGGCGTACTCCTGTACGCCGCAGCGACTTCGAGATGCAGTGCAACGCGGAAATTGGCCTTTTTACGGAACTGTCAAAAAAAACGGTCGAAGCCGCCCATAAGCCGAATTCTGTTCCCGCAGGCGGTTACCCGCCTGCAGGCTACGATCATTCATCTTTGGGCAGCGGTTGCCCGCTGCCTCCAGCGACCTACCCGGGAGCTCGGACGGGCCGTCCTCAGGCACTCCCCTATTTGGTCTTGCACCGGGTGGGGTTTACAAAGCATTCCCGGTCACCCGGGAACCTGGTGCGCTCTTACCGCACCTTTTCACCCTTACCGACCGCAGCGGGAAGGCTTCCCTCTGCGGCAGGCGGTATGCTTTCTGTTGCACTTTCCTTCGCGTTGCCGCGACTCCACGTTATGGAGCACCCTGCCCTGCGGTGTTCGGACTTTCCTCCAGGCCGATCCTTGCGGCCCAGCGATCGTATGGGCGACTTCAACCGCACACTTTTTTACTCTTTTGCCTCCTCCTGGCAGAAGATTATCCTGCGGCAGTGGGGGCAAAAGGTCAATTCTTCAAATCGGTGCAGCTCGTTGAACAGCTGCCAGGGAATGTTGAGGTGGCAGCCTTGGCAGACCGCATCGATCACGGGGGCCACGGCGCCCTGTTTGACCTGATCCTGAACCCGTCTGAAATTTTCCAGTAAAACGGGGTCGACGGCCTGGGCCGCTTCCCGCCCGGCCTGCTCCAGTTCCGCCAATTGAACGGCCAATTCCTGGTTGTCACGTTCGATTTCAGCCCTCTGGCGGGCGGCCGACTGGCGCAGCGCCTGGACCTGGGCCCTTTTCTGCTCTCCGTCGGCCTCCGCGGCCTCGATCCGATCGAGAAAGGCCAGCATATCATCCTCGATCAGCGAGTTTTTGCGCCCGAGGTCATCGATCTCCTTTAAGATGGACTGGTATTCCTTGTTGGTTTTGACGGTGGCGAGACGCTCTTTGCTTTTCCGGATTTGGGCCAGCACCACCTGGGCCTCGCGCTCCTGCTCGCGGTAGGCCTTCTGGAGCGCCTGCAGCTGGCCGTCCTCCTCGGCCACGGTGGCCTCAACCACCTCCAATTCGCTCGCAATGGCGGCCAGCTTTGCGGGCGTTTCGGCCAGCCGCGCCTGAACACGCCGGATGTCGGCCTCGATGGTCTGCAGCGCCACCAGTGACTTAATTTTTTCTCTGGATATCGCGGCCATGCGCATTTCCGGTTTTTAAGAGTTAACTTTAAGGATTACTCTTTACAATAAAACACATTGATTTATAACATTTTAAAAGGTTCGGTTTCACCCTCGAAGGCCTGCACCTCAACCTTAAGCCCACAGCGATCGAGGGCGGCCTGCAGCCGGTGGGCAAGGTCGGTTACAACCAGATGTTCCGAGGCGAAATGGCCGATGTCGATCAGCCCCCGGCCGGTTTCTTCGGCCCAGCGCGCATCGTGGTAGCGCAGATCTCCACTGATAAAGGCCTCGCAGTCCGATTCGGCGAAGGTTTCCAGCAGACTGCCGCCGCTGCCCGAGCAGAGGGCCACCCGTCTGACGACAAGGTCTTTTTGCCCGGCATACCGGACCTGCGCGGTCTGGATCCGGTCTTGGACCTGCCGCGCCAAGACCGCCAGGGGCAGCGCTTCGGGCAGCATCCCGACCCGCCCGACCCCCTCCGGCGGGGACGTGGCCACCTGCTTGGCGACGGGGCGGCCGTCGGCGGACGCCAGGGCGCTGATCGGGGTAAGCCCGATACGCCGGGCCAGGAGATCATTGAGGCCGTCGGCGGCGCTGTCCAGGTTGGTGTGGGCCGAAAAAATCGCCAGGCGATTCGTGAGGGCCATGTCGAGGATGGCGCCTGTGGGCGTTTCCAGGTCCACCCGCTTGAGCGCCTTGAAAACCAGCGGGTGATGGGTCACCAGCAGCCCCGCCCCCGCCCGGCAGGCAGCCGCGACCACCGCGGTCAGGGGGTCCAGGGCCACCATCACGATCTGAACCGGCCAGCGGCGGTGGCCGACCTGAAGCCCGACGTTGTCCCAGCTTTCGGCCAGCCGGGCCGGTGCGATGGCTTCCATGACGTGGCAGATGTCCTCGACAAAGACCGTCATTCGTCCCCCCGGCAGCGGCGTGCTGGCGGTTTTTGCGGCCGGCCGCAGCCGCGGCTCGGCGCGCATGCCGTCAGGGCCATATCGAGTCGGGTTTCCCGTTCGCCGCCGTCTTTCGGCAGGCGCCCGGCTGAAGGGTACTCGTAACACAACTGGGGAAAAAAAGGGAAAGGAAAAATCCGGCCCGGCCGGCCCGCCAAAACACAAACGCGGCCTTCAGGGCCGCGTTGTGACCTTCTGTTTGGTCTGGACGAGTGGGCCCACCTGGGATCGAACCAGGGACCGACCGGTTATGAGCCGGTGGCTCTGCCAGCTGAGCTATGGGCCCAGTCCACTGAAAACGCCTTGGTTACTATCCCTCGCGGCGGCTTTTGTCAAGCCCCGCGCGCGGCCGCCTGGCCGCAAGGGGGCGCCCGGCGGTCATCGGCGCAGGGATCGGCCGGTCAGATCTCGAGAAAGCTTTTGAGCTTTCGGCTGCGGGTGGGGTGGCGCAGCTTGCGCAGGGCCTTGGCTTCGATCTGGCGGATGCGCTCGCGGGTCACGGCAAAGTCCTTGCCGACTTCCTCCAGGGTGTGATCCGCCTTTTCCCCGATGCCAAAGCGCATGCGCAGCACCTTTTCCTCGCGCGGGGTCAGGGTCGCCAGAACCTTGCGGGTCTGCTCGGCCAAATTCAGGCTGACGGCCGCCTCCGACGGCAGCATGAACTTTTTGTCCTCGATGAAATCGCCCAGGTGGCTGTCCTCCTCCTCGCCGATGGGGGTTTCCAGGGAGATCGGCTCGCGGGCGATTTTGAGGACCTTGCGCACCTTGTCCAGGGGAATCTCCATTTTTTCGGCGATCTCCTCCGGCGAGGGCTCGCGGCCCAGTTCCTGCAC
>JBAPYE010000402.1:0-3190 GCA_049284575.1 Desulfobacterales bacterium | reverse complement strand
GAGATGAGCGGGGTGGACAACATGAACTACATGTACTCGCTCAACGCCAACAACGGCGAGTTGCGGATGTACGTCAACTTCGACGTCAAGAGCGACCCCAACATCGCCCAGGTGCTGGCCCAGATGCGCAAGGCCCAGGCGGATTCGAAGCTGCCCGCCGAGGTGAACGACTACGGCGTGACCGTCAAGAAGTCCCAGTCCTCGCCCCTCATGGTGATCAACCTCTCCTCCCCCAACGGCACGTACGACGCCACCTTTCTGGCCAACTATGCCTACATCAACTTGAACGACCAGCTGACCCGGGTGCCGGGGATCGCCAGCGTCACGGTCTTCGGCGCCGGGCAGTATGCCATGCGGCTGTGGATCAAGCCCGACCAGCTCGCCAACCTGAACCTCACCGTGCCGGAGATCGTGGACGCCATCCGGCAGCAGAACACCGTCAACCCGGCCGGGCAGGTGGGGGCCGAGCCCGCACCCGAGGGCATCGATTACACCTACGCCATCCGCGCCCAGGGGCGCCTGGAAACACCGGAGGAGTTTGAGCAAATCGTGCTGCGCGCCAACCCGGACGGCTCGCTGGTGCGCCTCCGGGACGTGGGCCGCATCGAGCTGGGTTCCCAGAACTACAGCATGGTGGGCCGGATGAACGGCAAGCCGGCGGCGGTCCTGGCCCTCTACCAGCTCCCCGGGACCAACGCGATCGCGGCCGTGGACGGTGTCAACCGGCTCATGGAGGAGGTGGCGAAAACCTTTCCGGAGGACCTGGAGTACACCGTCGCGCTGGACACCACCCAGTCGGTGCGCGAGGGCATCAAGGAGATCCTGCACACCCTGGTGGAAGCCCTGGTGCTGGTGATCATCGTGGTGTTCATCTTCCTGCAGGGCTGGCGCGCGACCCTGATTCCGGCGCTGGCGGTGCCGGTCTCCCTGATCGGCACCTTCGCCCTGTTCCCCATCCTGGGGTTCTCCATCAACACGATCGCGCTGATGGGCATGGTGCTGGCCATCGGGCTCGTGGTGGACGACGCCATCGTGGTGGTGGAGGCCGTGGAGCACCACATCGATCACGGCCTCTCGCCCAAGGAGGCGACCCTCAAGGCCATGGAGGAGGTCTCGGGGCCGGTGGTGGCCATCGCCCTGGTGCTCTCGGCCGTTTTTCTGCCCACCATTTTCATCCCCGGCATCACGGGCAAGCTCTACCAGCAGTTTGCGGTCACGATCGCCATCTCGGTGATCATCTCGGCCTTCAATGCCCTGACCCTCAGCCCGGCCCTGGCGTCCCTGATCCTGAAGCCCAAAAAACAGACCCGCGGCCCGCTGGGGGCCTTCTACCGCTGGTTTAACACCGCCTTCGGGAAAGCCACCAACGGCTACGTCAAGCTCTCCGGCTGGTTCATCCGCAAGTTCGTCATCAGCCTGGTGCTGCTCGCCGTCATGACCGCCGGCATCGGCGTGATCGGCAAGTGGGTGCCCGGCGGGTTCCTGCCCGAGGAGGACCAGGGCTACCTCTACGCCGGGGTCCAGCTACCGAATGCCGCCTCCCTGCAGCGCACGGATGCCGCCACCCGCGAGCTTGAAAAGATGATCATGGAAACCCCCGGGGTGGCATACTGCACCACGGTGACGGGCTTCAGCCTGCTCTCCGGGGTTTCGAACACCTACAGCGGCTTTTTCTTCATCACCCTCAAGCCCTGGGATGAGCGCAAAAGCCCCGAGGAAAAATACGAGGCCATCATGACCAGCCTCAACCGGCGCCTGGGCGCGATCTCCCAGGGGGTCGCCTTCGCCTTCTCGCCGCCGGCGATCCCGGGCATCGGCACCGCCGGCGGGGTGACTTTCATCCTGCAGGACCGCAGCGGCCAGGACATCGCCTTCCTGTGGGAGAACGCGCAGAAATTCATGGAAGAGGCCAAGAAGCGCCCGGAGATCGCGCGCGTGACGACCACCTTCCTGCCCACGGTGCCGCAGGTCTTCGTGGATGTCGACCGCGACAAGGTGCTCAAGCAGGGGGTCGACCTGAGCCAGGTCTACCGCACCCTGCAGGCCTTCATGGGCGGGTACTTCGTCAACTACTTCAACCGTTTCGGCCGCCAGTGGCAGGTGTACGTGCAGGCCGAAGGTGAATACCGCACCAACGCAGAGCAACTGGGTCAGTTTTACGTGCGAAACGCCGCCGGCAACACCCTGCCGCTCTCCGCCGTGACCACCATCGAACAGCGCTCCGGCCCGGAGTTCACCATGCGCTACAACCTCTACCGCTCGGCCCAGCTGAACATCGTCCCCAGCCCGGGGTTCAGTTCGGCCCAGGCCATGGGCGCCCTGGAGGAGGTCTTCGCCGCCAGCATGCCCAGCGAGATGGGCTACGACTATCTCGGCATGAGCTTCCAGGAGAAGAAGGCCCTGGAGGGGGTGCCGGTGTCGGTCATCTTCGCCCTGTCGCTGGTCTTCGTTTTCCTGATTCTGGCCGCCCAGTACGAGAGCTGGTCCCTGCCCTTCAGCGTGCTTTTGGGCACCCCCGTCGCCGTGCTCGGCGCCTTTGCCGCGATTTTCCTGCGCGGCATGGAGTTCAATCTCTACGCCCAGATCGGGCTGATCATGCTGATCGGGCTGGCGGCCAAGAACGCGATCCTGATCGTGGAGTTCGCCAAGGTGGAGTATGAAAAGGGGAAGTCCATCATGGACGCGGCCCTGGAGGGGGCGCGGCTGCGGCTGCGGCCGATCCTGATGACGAGCTTCGCCTTCATCCTGGGCTGCGTGCCGCTGGCGATCGCCTCGGGATCGGGGGCCATCGCCAGGCAGGTGATGGGTACCGGGGTCATCGGCGGCATGCTGGCAGCCAGCTTCATCGCCATTTTCCTGATCCCGATGACCTTCTACGTCGTTGAAAAGCTGGCCCACCGGGGCCAGTCCGAAGCGGCCGGCACGGCGGCCGCGCCTCAGGATCCGCAACCGGAAACGAGAAAGGAAGAAGAGCATGCGTAAGGGGTTTCTGTGCTGCCTACTTTTGATCACGGCGACGGGCTGCGCCATGGTGGGCCCGGACTACAAGCGGCCCGGCATCGAGGCGCCCGCCTCCTGGCGCTTCGAGGAGCAGGAGGCCCGGGATCTCGCCAACACGGCCTGGTGGGAGCAGTTCAACGACCCCGTGCTGAACGACCTGGTGCGCACCGCCCTGGCCCATAACCGGGAC
>JBAPYE010000401.1:0-10974 GCA_049284575.1 Desulfobacterales bacterium | reverse complement strand
GTTTTACCACCCCGGCCGGCACAGGCGTCCAGCACCCGCTCCCCCGGTTGGGGGTCCAGCAGATGGGTGACCAGCTGGGCGGCCTCATCCTGGACCTGGCACCAGCCCTGCTGAAAAGCGGGCAGCTCGGTCAACGGTCCTCTGAGCCGGGTGCAGCGAACGCCCTCGGGGGCGAAGGGGGTCGGCCGGGGGTCTTCGGCCGCGGGCTGCAGGGCCGCCAGCAGCGCGGCGCGGGAGGCCCTGAGGGTGTTGGTGCGCAGGGTGATGGGCGGGATTGCGTTAACGGCGTCGCACAGCGCAAGGGTTTCCCGGACCCCGAAGCGCGGCAGCCAGCGCTTGACCAGCCAGCGGGGAAAGGCTTTGCCGGCGGCGATGGCGCCCACCGGGTCGCGAGCGAGATCCGGAAAGGGCACGTGCTCCAGGCCGCGGGCGGCGTTGCGCAGCACACCGTTGACAAACCGCGCCGCCCAGGGGGCTGTGGTTTGCTTGGTCATTTCGACGGCCGTGTTGACCGCGGCGGAAACCGGGATGCGCTCCATGAAGGCGATCTGAAACACACCGAGGCGCAGGATGTTGCGGATCGCCGGGTCCATGCGCGCCAGCGGAGTTCTGGAAAAGTGGTCGATGATCCAGTCCAGGCGCCCGCGCCAGCGCTGGACCCCGTAGACCAGGGCGTTGGTCAGGGCCCGGTCGCGGCGGTCAAGGTGCGCAGCGGCCTCGAAGGCCGTCGCCATGATCCGATCGAGGGTCGCGGGCGCGGTCTCGAGGGCCGTTAGCGTCCACAGTGCGGTCTGGCGGGGATCTTGTGACATGGGCGGCCCTTGGGGGGGGAGGCCTCGGGTGGCAGAGGGTAATGGGTTCGGGGCCGGTCAGGCCAGGAGCGTGCCGGGGGGCAAATCGCAGCCCCGCAGAAAGTCCCGGATCGGCAGGCGCTTGCCGGATTCACCCTGAATCTCGAGAATCGACAACACCCCGTCGCCGGTCGCAACCCGCAGCTCGTCCTCAAACCCCGGGAGCACCCGGCCCGGGACCTCGCTGGTTTCCAGGGCCAGGGACTGCACCCTGAAAATTTTGAGGCGGCGGTTGCCGTAAAAGGTGAAGGCGCCGGGCCAGGGGATCATTCCCCGGACGAAGCACTCCAGACGGCGGGCGGGCTGCTCCCAGGGGATGCGGCCGTCCTGTTTGCTGAGCATCGGGGCATAGGTGGCCAGTCGGTTGTCCTGGGCCACAGGGGTCAGGGTGCCTGCGGCCAATCCTTCCAGGGCCTCGATCAACAGCCCGGCCCCGGCCACCGAGAGCCGGTCGTGGAGCGTTGCGGAGGTGTCGTCCGGTCGGATCGGCTCCTCCCGCGCGCAGAGGATTGGGCCGGTGTCGAGGCCCTCGTCCATCAGCATCGCCGTCACCCCGGTGACCGCCTCCCCGTTGATCACCGCCCACTGGATCGGCGCCGGCCCCCGGTAACGGGGCAAAAGCGAGCCGTGGATGTTGACCGCCCCCAGGCGCGGCAGGTCCAGCAGGGCGCGCGGCAGGATCCTGCCGAAGGCCACCACCACCAGGATGTCCGGCGTCAGCATCGCCAGTTCACGGGCGAAGGCCTCGGTGCGGATTTTTTCGGGCTGGCGCAGCGGGATGCCCAGCCGCAGGGCTGTGCGTTTGACCGGGGAGGGGGTCAGCTTGCGGCCCCGGCCCACCGGTCGGTCCGGCTGGGTCACCGCGGTCAGCACACGGTGGCCGGCGGCGGCCAGGGCATCCAACGGTGGAACGGCGAATGCCGGGGTTCCCATGAAGATGATGTCAAGGGGCTTTTGCACGTCAGGCCAGCTTCAATTGTTTTTTGATGCGGCGCTTGTAAAGCTGCCGTTTGAGGGAACTGATGCGATCGATAAACAGGGTGCCCTCCAGGTGGTCGATCTCGTGCTGCAGCACGATGGCCTGAAATCCATCGGCCTCGATCTCCAGTTCGTTGCCGTCCCGGTCGTAGCCCTTGACGAATACCGTCCGGGCGCGCAGGACGTCGGCCCTGAGATCCGGCACGCTGAGGCAGCCTTCGTTTTCCGACAGCACCTCCCCTTGCTTTTCGACGATGCGCGGGTTGATCAGGACCTTCAGCGCGCGCGTCCCCTCCTGCGAGGCGATATCGTAGACCAGGAAACTCTGGTCGATGCCCACCTGGATCGCGGCCAATCCGATTCCCGGCGCCGCGTACATGATTTCGGCCATGCGGCCGATCTGCTCTTGCAGCGAACCGTTGATGTTTTTCACCGGCTGGGTGGGTTTGAGCAGAAACTTGTCGGGATAGGTCAAGATTTCAAGCGATGATGACATGGCGGTTACCTTGCAGCTTGACGGCGGCCCCTGCCAGCGGGCCGGCCCGGTCGCTATAGGGTCAGCAGGCCGCGCACCGTCTGGACGTCCTTTTGAATCTGGGCCGACAGATCGGCGATGCTGTTGAACTTCTTTTCGTCCCGAATGCGCTCGACGAAATTCACCCGGATCTCCTGATCGTAGAGGTTGCCGCTGAAATCCAGCAGGTGGACCTCCACGGTAAACAGATGGTCGTCAAATGTCGGGCTGTAGCCGATGTTGGCGACGCCCTTGAACTTCTCGCCCAGGCATTCGACCGTTACGGCATATACGCCGGTCTGGGGGCAGAGTTCGTCGTAGAGGTTGATGTTGGCCGTCGGGCAGCCCAGCAGCTTGCCGCCGCGGTCGCGGCCGGTGGCCACGGTGCCGCGGATCTGGTAGTAGCGCCCGAGCAGGTAGCGGGCCTTGGCGACCTTGCCGGCCATGACCAGCTTGCGGATGCGGGTGCTGCTGATGCGCCCCTGAAGCGTGTGGTTCATCTCGATCCAGTCCATGACGAGGACCTCGAAGCCCAGCGCTTGCCCGAGTTCCTGGAGCATGGCCAGATTCCCCTCGCGGCCCCGGCCGAAGGTGTAGTCCTTGCCGACCACGATGGCCCGCATGCCGATGCGCCTGATCAGCAGGTCCTCGACAAACTGGCGGGCCGGGATGGACGCGAACTCCAAGGTGAAAGGCACGCCCATCAGCACATCGATGCCCGTGCTGGCGATCAGCTCGACCTTCTGACGGTAGAGCGTGATCAGGGGGGGATGCCCGTTGGGCTTCAGCACCCGGATGGGGTGAGGCTCGAAGGTCATGGCCACTGACGTGCCGCCGATGGCGTCGGCCTTTTCGATCACCGCATGAAACAGGGCCTGGTGGCCGATGTGAACACCGTCGAAATTCCCGATTGTGATGACGGCATTTTTTAAAGGTTCTTTAATTTTTTCAAGATCTTCGATAAGGTGCATAGTCAGTCGGATCCGAGTGGATTTTAGTGCTTGACAAGCAAAACAAAAAAATTTATATAGAGCACCTTCTTCGCCAAATCAATCTTTCTTTTTGGCGGCCGTCAGCGTGCCGAAGTGGCGGAACTGGTAGACGCGCTAGGTTCAGGGTCTAGTCGACGTACGTCGGTGGGAGTTCGAGTCTCCCCTTCGGCACCAAATAAATTTAACGGGGTAGGCGGATTGCCTGGCCCGTTTTTGTTTTCTTGGGGTCGATTTCGCGTCAATTTATGATACATTGTAATCAAACATAGGCCCTTCCGAACGAAATGGAAGGGCCTACGGGCGGAAATCCTCGATTTAAATTTTGGACGGCTATCCCGTCTGAAACCCCATGACAACATTTTGACAAAGTGCTGAGGGCACGAAAGGGGGTTACCGATGCAGCAACAGGATGGCGGCTGGAGTCCCTATCTGGCAGGGGCATTGAGCGGTGTGGTGGGCGTGTTGTCGGTCTGGTTCGCCGGGCAATTTTTGGGTGCGTCAACTTCTTTTGTGCGCACCGCCGGGATGATCGAACAAATGTTCGGACCGGAACGGGTGGCGCAGATGGCCTATTTTGTCAAAACCGTGCCCAAAATCGACTGGCAGTGGATGTTCATGGTGGGCATTTTGCTCGGTTCCGCCATCGCTGCGGTCACATCGGGCGCATTCAAGCTGCAGGCCATTCCGGATATGTGGGCTGCGCGCTTCGGCACTGGCAGCACCGTCAAGCGCGCCGTGGTGGCCTTTGTCGGCGGGGTGGTGGCCATGTTCGGGGCGCGCCTGGCCGACGGGTGACCGAGCGGACACGGGTTGAGCGGTTCGCTCCAACTGGCAGTGAGTGGGTTTATCGCGTTGGTCTGTTTTTTCATCGGCGGGATGATCGTGGCCCGCATGGTCTATGGTGGAGGTGACCGATGAAAATGCTTGTCTACGGGCTGGTGACCGGTCTGCTCTTCGGTTTTTTGCTCCAGAAAGGGCGCGTGCTGCGTTACGATAAACAGCTCGGCGCCTTGCGTCTGCTGGACATGACGATCGTCAAGTTCATGCTCTCCAGTGTGATGGTCGGGATGGTGGGGGTTTATCTCCTCCATGACCTGGGTCTTGCCAAGCTCTCCATCAAGGCTACGGTTTTGGGGCCCGTCATCATCGGCGGCCTTGTGTTCGGTATCGGCTGGGGCCTTCTGGGGTATTGCCCGGGCACCTCCATGGGCGCCTTGGGCGAAGGCCGCTGGGATGCCTTGTGGGGTATTTGCGGGATGATCGTGGGGGCCGGGTTGTTTGCCGAAGCCTACCCCGCACTGAAGCAAACGGTTTACACCTTGGGGGACTTCGGGCGCATCACCGTGCCCCAGGTTCTCGGCATCAGCCACTGGGTCATTATACCGGTGTTCATCGCAGGCGCATTGCTGCTCTTCTGGTGGCTGGAGAAAAAGGGGCTGTAGACTTCTTTCGGGGGGCGATACACGCCGGGGTACACCCAGGGCGCCCCTTGGCTTGAAAGACGCCGCAGCGGCCATGGCTGAGTTTTCGGGGTCGGCGGCAGCAGGTGCGCGCGTCGTAGAGCCCCGGTGCGAGTATGGACGCCAAAGACACCCAGGATATTTCATTGTCGCAGCGACCGCAGTCGGAAATTCCGCCGGATGAAGGCGCCGGCCGCACTGCGGCCGTTTTTGCGGCATCCCATCCGCTTGCCGAGCGCATCAAGGAACTCAATTGCCTTTACGGCATATCGAATCTGCTGGAAAATCACGGCGTATCCCTTTCCTGGATCATGCAGCGCGCCGTTGAACTGATACCGGCGGCCTGGCAGTATCCCCAAAACGCCTGTGCCCGCATCCTGCTGGACGGCGAGGAATACACCTCCCGAAATTTCAAGGCCACCCCTTGGCGTCAAAGTACGACGATTATTCTTAACGACGAGCCCGTCGGGGGGGTGGATGTTTTTTACCTTCAGGCGCCTCCTGAAAACCCCGCGGGGCCGTTTCTGGAAGAGGAAGAGAGGCTGCTCAGGGCCATCGGGGAGCGGCTGAGTAAAGTACTTTGGCTGAAGCGCTCCGAGGAGGCCCTGAAGGAAAGCGAAGCCCGCTACAGGGTGCTTACCGAGCAGGTCGCCGAAGGGGTCGCGCTGGTTCAGGATGGGAGCTTCCGCTATGTCAACCCGGCGTTTTGCCGCATGTTCAACGTCCCGCTGGCAGGGGTCCTGATCGGTGGGCTGGTGAGCGCCCCGGCGGCCGGTGCAGCCGATGACATCGCCCGCCTGTACGCCGGTTCTGCGGCAGATGACCTCACGATCCGGGTGGAGAAGGTACACCGCTTGGCCCGGGAGGGCGCCACCTGCTGGATTCAGGTCTGCCACAGCCCCATCACCCTGAAAGGGCAGCCGGCACTGCTCTCCACGTTCAAGGACATCACCGAGATCAAGGAGCAGCAGGTGGCCGCAGAGAAGATGGCCGACCTGTTGGACCGCGAAAACCGGGTGCTGCGAGCATCGCTGAGCGATCGCTACCGGCTTGGAGAAATCCTGGGCCGCTCGGCGGCCATGCAAACGGTCTACGAGCTGATTCTGAAAGCGGCCGCAACCGATGCCAGTGTCGCGATTTTCGGCGAATCCGGGACCGGCAAAGAGCTTGTGGCCCGTGCGATCCACGACCACAGCCGCCGCAAAAAGGCGCGCTTTGTGGCGGTCAACTGCGGGGCCATCCAGGAAACCCTTTTCGAGCGCGAATTTTTCGGTCATCGCAAGGGGGCCTTTTCCAGCGCCCACGCCGATTCCCCGGGCTACCTGGATATGGCCGCGGGCGGAACCCTGTTTCTCGATGAGGTCGGGGATCTGACCCTCGGCATGCAAGCCAAGCTCCTGCGGGCAATCGAGGGCGGCGGCTATCGGCCGGTAGGCGGAACGGACGTCATTTTATCCGATTTCCGCATCATATCGGCCTCAAATGCCCCACTGGCCGACAGGGTTGTCAAAGGCGAAATGCGCGATGATTTTTTCTACCGCATCCAGGTGATCCAGATCCAGCTGCCCCCCTTGCGCGAGCGGCGCCAGGATATCCCCCTGCTGGTGGAGCATTTTTTGCGTAAGATGCGGCCGCCCGCTGATTCCATCAGGATCGCCGGACCCATCATGGACGCCTTGATCGATTACGACTGGCCCGGCAACGTTCGCGAGCTGCGCAACGTGCTGCAACGTTACGCCACGCTCGGCCAACTTGAATTTCTTTCGCCCGGCCAACAGGCGTCACCGACCGCCGGCACGACTCTCCTGGATCTTCGCCAAGCCGTGCAACAGCTGGAAAAAGGCCTGATTTCACGGGCTCTTCGAGAGGCCGGCGGGAATCGCACCAAAGCCGCCGAATTGCTGGGCATATCCCGGCGCGCCCTTTTTCGTAAATTACCCTCCCCCTGAGTGCCCGAATCGCCCTTATCGGGCGAAAACGCCCACACAACTAAAAATCATTCATTTCAGATAGTTGAAATCAAAACGGCCGCCAAAAGCGGGCGCTTTATGCCCAATCGTCCACCTGCGGAATGGCTCGAAGACTAAAATTATTGAGTTTTATCGGTATGTTGTATGATTATGAGGCTTGCTGGTATTTTTCTTGCTGTCTCCAATGCACAAAACGCAAGGGGCGCCGAATCCCGTTCCGCTTGCACGATTTGGAATCATCGCACTTTCGGAGGAGGTGGCAATGAGACTGGTAAAAAATAAAGCTTCCGGCAAATTCTTCATCGATCTCGACGAAAATGATGTCCGGGACGTCGAGTTCAGGGTGATTACCCCCGAGGGAAAGGTCAAGCAACTCGAGCAGCACCTGTTTGAACCCCTGGATGAAATTGATCCGCAAGACGACCGTTTTACCCAGCGCTACACAGCGGCGCAGTTGAAAAAATATCGCGAGTATCTCGAATGACGGCCTCTAAAATTGAACCGCCTGGTGTATGCGAGAGCGCTTCGAACATACCTGACCAGACCGGAGAGGAGATTCGTCATGGCGCATGATCCTTTTGGAAATCTTCAGGACTGGTGGGAAGCCCTTGCGCTTCTTGATGAACTGACACGAAGCGGTCTTTTGGCGGAATCTCAACGCGGCCTGGTTCGAATACTGAACTTCAAAGGCAACTGGCGCCTTCGTGAGGAAGTTCTGAAACGCTTGGATCAAATTCAAGAGCCGACCGACGAACTGATTGGACAAGTTCTCAGGATCCTTGCAGATGACAATATCTACTACGAAGCAAGAATTCTTGCGAGCAGCGCCCTAACGCATCTGCTTAAAAACAGCCACGGTGGCATGCAGCGGCAGTTGCATTTGAAGACTCGCAAAGTAATTGAAAAACTGTGCACGACACCGCAGCCGCCATTTTTTGAAAAAGCGTTAAAAAGCTGTAACCAGGCATTGGTTTGATCGCGGCTTAGACGGGCTGAAAATCGCGTTTACCAATACAGGTTTGGAGTGGAAGCTTAGGTTCCGTTCTCCACCGCTTCGATCCCCTGACGCCACAGGAGATACACGCCTGATCCGGCCCTTTGGACCAGCAGATCACCAGCCCCAAGGATGGGGTGGATTGCCAGTTCCTTTTTCTATCGGTTTTTGCTATGAAGCCATAGACAGTCCTCTGCCTGTTGGGTACTGTTTTACTTGCCGTAGCATCGATCTGCTTTTGCAAGTATCATAGAACATTACCTTCAGGTGTGAGGCTTTGTTTTTTTGAATCGTTCAGACCCGATAGCGACCCCATGAGGCAAACGGGTGGTCCGGGGCTTTATCCACCGGATCAATCTGACACGCCATTGACGAAATCCAAGGCAGCTACCTGAAAAAGGAGGCACCATGCGAATCGGAATACCCAAAGAAATTCTGCCGGAAGAAAAAAGAGTCGCCGCCACGCCCGAGACCGTGCTGAAATATATCCAGACGGGATTCAAGGTGGCGGTCGAATCCACGGCCGGGGAGGGTGTCGGAAGAAGCGACGAGGAATACCAAAATGCGGGTGCAAGCATAATCTCCGATGTTAAAAAACTTTTTTCAGATTCGGACATCATCTTAAAAGTCAAACAGCCGGTGTTCAATGACGCCATCGATCAGCACGAAGCCCGGATGCTGCGAGACGGCAGTATCCTCATCACCTTTCTGCACCCGGCAGCGCATGGCAATCACGAGATGGTCAAGATCCTGCGGGATAAAAACATCACCGCCTTCACCATGGACGGCATCCCGCGCATTCCCCGGGCCCAGAGGATGGATGCCTTGTCTTCGATGAGCACGGTCACCGGCTATAAAGCCGTATTGATGGCGGCCAATCGCCTGCCGAAGTTCGTGCCCATGATCACCACCGCCATCGGGACCGTCAAGCCGGCGCAATTTTTGATTGTCGGCACAGGGGTTGTCGGCCTCCAAGCGATTGCAACCGCCAAACGACTCGGCGGGGTCGTCAAGGCCATGGATATTCGCAAAGAAGCCTGCACCCAGGCCGAAAGCCTGGGGGCCAAAGTGGCGCCATTCGATATTCCTCAAGAGTTGGCCGTCGGCAAAGGCGGGTATGCAAAGTCTCTGGAGACCGAATGGTTGGATATTGAGCGCAATGTGATGAAGCCCTTTCTGGAGGAGGCTGATGTGGTGGTTCTCAGCGCCCTGGTGCCGGGGGAGGTCGCGCCGGTTCTGATCACCGCGGAAATGGTGCGGGTAATGAAGCGGGACGCGGTGATCATGGACATCGCGATCGATCAGGGCGGCAACTGCGCGGCCACAGAGCCCGGCGAGTTTGTCCAAAAGGAGGGCATCCACATTTGCGGCATCCAGAATATTCCGGGAAGAATGGCCGTACATGCCAGTTGGCTGTATGCCAACAACATGTACTATTATGTGGAAAATCTTTTTAAAAACGGGTTGGGCACGCTCGATTTGGATGACGAAATCGTCAAGGAATCCCTTGTGACCTATCAGGGTAAAATTGTTTTTGAAGGCGCCCTCAAGGCGATGGGGTTTCATTACGTGCAGTGAAAACTGCCGGGAGACTTTTGATGGAAAATCTTATGCTGTTGACAGGGGTTTTTCTTTTTTACTTTTTTATCGCCTATACCCTGATCTCCCGTGTCCCGACGCTCCTGCACACTCCTCTGATGTCCATGACCAATGCCGTTTCAGCCGTTACGATACTCGGCGCGGTAATTCTTTTTTCAGTTCCGACAACGGCGGTTGAAAGAATTTTAGGCGCCGTCGCCATTGTGGCCGCGGCCTTCAATGTGGTCGGGGGCTTCGCCATCACGGATAGAATGCTCAGGCTCTTCAAAGAGAAAGAGGTGGAGACCGAGACCCGATGACCGAGACCCGCTATGCCCTCGATTTATGGTGCGACCTGCTGGTCATTGCCCTTCTGGCGGTGGGAATATGGCAGTTTCGAACGCCTCGGGGCGCCAAATTCGGCAACCTGACGGCGGCATGTGCGCTGTTGGGCGCATTTGTGCTGGTTTTGTGGCGCAACGGGGTTGTCGACAGCGCTGCGGTGGTCATTTCCCTGGTGATCGGATCCGTTGGCGGGTTTGCCGTGGCCAGGGCGGTCAGCATGATTCAAATTCCCGCCATGGTGGCGGTGCAGAATGGCGCCGGCGGGATGGCGGCGCTTCTGGTGGCGCTGGTTGAACTGATGCGCCGTGCCGACTCCCTTGGATTGGTAGACGAAGTTTCGGGGGTCCTGGGATTGACCATCGGCGCCCTGACCTTCAGCGGCAGCATGATCGCAGGGGCCAAACTGGCCAATAAAATGAGGCAAACGCCGCAGATATTGCCCGCTCACAGCCAGCTGGTGCTGATCACGCTGGTCGCCATGGCGGTCATTGGTCTGTCGGCGCTTTATGCGCCGATCCAGCTCAAATTGTATTTTCTGGTATTTCAGATCGTGCTTTCGGCTGTCTTTGGAATTTTATTTTCAATTCGCATCGGCGGTGCGGACATGCCGGTGCTGATTTCATTTTTAAACGCCAACACGGGGTTGGCGGCGGCGTTGTGCGGAATGGTGATCGGAAACCAGCTGTTGATCGCCTTCGGCGCCACCGTGGCGGCATCCGGGTCGATTCTCACCCATCTGATGTGCAAGGCGATGAATCGCAATCTCTTGCGAATATTCGTGCCTGATACCATTCAGCGCAAAGTCGTCTCGGAAGATCGAACCAAACCACCGGCGGTCAGTCAGCCCGATCCGCCGTTTTCCCCTGCCGAAAGCCAGGGCGCCACCGACCAAAAGCTGGAAAAAGCGCTCGCCATCCTGGCCGATGCAAAAAAAATCATTATTGTCCCGGGCTACGGCATGGCGCTTGCCCAGGCGCAAGTGGGGCTGGTGGCCCTGGCCAAAAAAATGGTCGAGATGGGCAAGGAGATCCGATACGCGATTCATCCGGTGGCAGGCAGAATGCCAGGACACATGAACGTGCTGCTGGCCGAAGCCGGGGTCGATTACGACCTCCTGGTGGAGATGGAGGAGATCAACCCCCAGTTTCAAGCCACCGATCTGGTCCTGATTGTCGGGGCCTGCGATGTCGTCAACCCGGCGGCCATCACCGTCGCGGGCACCCCCATCACGGGCATGCCGATTCTGCTGACCCATGAAGCGAAACACGTCATTTGCTGCAACTATGATGACC
>JBAPYE010000400.1:0-2533 GCA_049284575.1 Desulfobacterales bacterium | reverse complement strand
TAGCGGCAACTGGCCTCGGCAATCAGCATGGCGCAGCCGCAGATGTCCAGCTCCGAAAAACCGAACTGCTGCAGGTAGGCGATCCGGGCCTCCTGAAAATAAATGAAGTAATTCTGATGCGCCACATGCTGGGCGAAGTTCAGATCGTCGCTGCGGACCGTGAGCGAGATGCTGAATTTGGGGTCATCGGCCGTCATAGCTCACCCGTTCAAATTTAAAAGCCCTTCGCGACGAACACCAGCACCGCCAAGGGCGTGGCCAAAAAAAAGAGCACGACCACCGACACGATGAATGCCGACTGCTTCAGCCGGTCGGTCCTGCGCGCCAGCCGGCGGCGGTCCAGGCCCTCCCCCGCCGGGTTGTTTCGCCCCAGCCGGCGGGCCGCCCAGTCGGACGCCGCGAGGGCCAGGCAAACCAGCGGAAAGACCATCACCAGCAGGAAAAAAAAGATGACCAGCGCGGATACGGTTGCCATGGGAAATCCAAAGCCCCCCGCGGGGACGATTTTCATCCGGGCCGACGGCGGTTTTCAGCCGACGGCAGGTATGCGCCTCCCGACGGCAGCCGAGGGCGCTGCGGGCTGCGGGCGCAACCTCAAGGTTCCCGTTTGGGAAACCACGGCCAGAAGGCATTGGTGGCCCGCACGTACTCCGGGTAGCCGGGCCGGGTGTCGGCGATGTCCTTCTCCATCAGGGAGACCCCGGATACCTTCAGCAGCAGGAAGGTCATGATCAGCGGGCTGATGATGGTCCAGGCGTTGCGCGGGCTGGTGAGGGCCACCAGGTAAAGCCCCCACCAGACCAGCATCTCGCCGAAATAGTTGGGGTGCCGCGACCAGGCCCACAGGCCGCGGCGCATCACCGCCCCGCGGTTGGCCGGGTCGGCCTTGAAGGCGGCCAGCTGCCAGTCGGCCAGGGCCTCGAAGCCCGTACCGAAGGCCCACATCAAAACCCCCACACCGTCCAGCCAGGTCAGGCGCGCCGGCCCGGCCGCAACCTGGGGCGCCTGGATGACCAGCGAGACCAGCCACAACAAGACCGCCTGCAGCCCGAAAACGGTGAACAGGCTCACCCACCAGAAGTTTTTGCCGTGGGCCGCGCGCATTTTTCGGTAGCGCCGGTCCTCGCCTTCGCCCCGGCTGCGCCAGGCGAGGTGCAGCGCTAGGCGAAAGCCCCAAACCGTGGTGAGCAGCGTCACCAGCAGCCGGCGCCCCAGGTAGCCGTCGGCGTGCAGGAAGGTCAGCCAGGCCACCAGCACAAACCCCAGCCCCCAGAAAATGTCCACGATGCTGGCGTCCCGGCGGACCAGGCTGAAGGACCAGACGCAGAGCATCAAAAGGACCACGGACACCAGGTTCCAGCCGGCAATCGCAGGCAGCGACGTCATTTCAGGGCCTCCTTGGGCTTTGATGAAACGGCCGGGTCGGCCAAGGGATGCGGAGACGTTTCGGGCACCCTGCAACAGGGTTGGGGTGCAGGGGCCCCGCCCGCCGCCCCCCGGCCTTCGCGCTCCGCTATCTTCTGGGAAATGTGAATGCCCACCAGCCACCCCACCCCAACCACCAGGTACATCTGGCCGATAACCGCCTCCAGGATGCTCAAGGCGCCGGCAAGGGGTGTGGCCGCGATCATATCGCCGTAACCCAGGGTGGCCAGGGTGACGAAGCTGAAATAAACGAAGCGGTAAGGGTCTTCGCCGATGGGGCTTTCCGGAAATTTGAACGCGCCGGGCGTCAGGCCTTCCAGCAGTTCAAAGGCGAAGGCCCACATCAGCCCCATCAGCAGGTAGACCACGATGGCACCGAAGAGCAGGTCGCGCTCGATCCGCCGACAGCGGGCGATGTGGCCGAGGATCATGACCAGGACAAAGGCCAGAAAGGCGCTTCCGAAAGCCAGCCCCCAGTTTTCGAGGTGCGGAATTTTGACGGTAGGAGCCGCCCACAGGGTCACCAGCATGGGCAGGGCTAAGAGTGCGGCCGACACCAGCTGCCGCCTTGATTGGCTGACCGCGTAAACCGCCGCCAACAGCACCAAAGTGTAACACAGGTTCATGAGCTGATGAAGACGAACGAGTCCGCGCAAGAGCGGGGACAGCAGCAGCAGGACCAGGAGGGCCACCAGCAAGAATAGGAACCTTTCCCGGCGGATGCGCCGAAGGCTGCGTTGCCAAAAACCGGAACTGCCGATGACTGCCATCCAATCTCACCTTACGGGTTCTGAGGGATGACCGAAACCGGTCTTTAGCCCTCCAGGGTGAAGCGAAAATCACAAAACGGCGCGCCGGTCATGATGGTCTGGCGCCGCTGCAGCCGGATCCGCGGGTTGAACCCGGCGCCAAAGGCTGCATCCCGGCTGCAGGAAAGGGCGAAGCCGCACTCCCGGACACCCAAACGGTCATAGAGTTCTGCGTATCGGCAGCCGGTGACATTGAAAAAAAGGTGCGTCGCATCGCGGCGCAGAGTCTCGATCTCCAATGCGCCGTCCTGGGCCCAGAGTTTTTCCACCACGCCGGCCAGGGCCGCCAGGCTGTCGGC
>JBAPYE010000399.1:0-4289 GCA_049284575.1 Desulfobacterales bacterium | reverse complement strand
GCATATTGCGCTGACAGGAAGATGACGATTACCGTGACGCCCATCGCCGGGATCGGATAGCCATACGCCGCCCATGCTGCCAGAGCGAAGGTCAGCATCATGGCAAAGGCCGTCGTGGTGCCCACATCCTTGTTTTCACGCACATCCATCACGTGGGCGCTGACAATCAGCCCTGAAACCACAAGAAAGGCGACGACCATCAGCCAGTGGTTCACCTCGCTTCAAAATCAAAAAAGCCGCTGCTGCCGCGGACCGCAACCCACTTTGGCCTTGAACCGCTCAGACCCACGGCCGCGCTTCGATACGCAGCGTGCCGCGCAGGCCCGGGCGCGCCTTCTGCTGGATGGGGATGTCCAAAGTGAGCCCTGCGCCCGGGTCCGCCGTATCCAGGGGGCGCGTTTCTGCGGCAACGCCCGCCTTGCCGGGGTTGGTGGTTTGGTAGCCGTATTTGACGCGCCACCCCGCCGGCGCCGCCTTGTCGGGGATGACCTCCACCAGAATCAACTCGCGAAAGATGAACCCGCCCTCGTAATGGCGCTTCATGAACAGCACCTCGTTTACGACATAGTCGGGCACCAGCACCTTGAGGTCGCAGGCGAAGCTGACCGACTTGGAGGCCTTGACGCTCTTGCGCGGATCGAGAAAAAGGGAGAAGAGATGCGGGCTCATGGCGCGGTCGGGCGCGCGCGTGGAGCCGCCCTTCTTCGGAAACAGGTCGTCGTAGGATCGGAAGATGGCGGAGTTCTCACGGACCTCGCGGCGCGTCATCTGCCACTGGCAGCCGCGCACGCTGACCGCGATTTCGAACTGGTAGGAGGCGCGCACCGTTTTGTCCTGATCGTACGCCCGCTGCACCTCCACCGGCAGGGTGATCTCGTCGATGTCCAGGATGCCGTCGGCGCGCAGCGCGCCGAACAGGAAGCGCGTGAGGTTCTGGTAGCCTTCCTCGGAGTTCACGATGCCGTAGTGGCCCGAGTGGCTGCGGTGCACGAAGGCGCGCGGGGAAGTCACGTCCTTGCCGTCGGGGCCCGGCCCGTGCGTGGCGGCGTTCTCGATGCGCACCAACCCGTCGCTGGCGTCGCCCGCCGCCCAGGCCGAGATGCCGCCGGCCACGGTGTAATCGCCCGGGTTGGTGCCGATCAGGTTGAAGATCCGCTCGGGCGGGAAGCGTTTGACCACCGAGACGTCGTCGCCCTTGGGCACAGCCAGGTATTCGGCCATCTTCTTGCGATTGAAGTTGTTGACGTCGCCAAAGGAGAGCCAACCCGGCACGTTGCGCACGATGCGCATGTCGATCCCGTTGTGCGGCGTGGCATAGGTGAAGAACTTGTCCACCGCGCCGCGCGCCGCTGCCGAGCCCAGCTTGGGGTTCTGCAGAAAGGCGCGGCAGACCAGCCCGCCCATGGAGTGGGCGACGAGATGGACGCGGAAGTCTGCGGGCGCCACCTTGTTGGCCGTATTCGCGCAGACTTTCTCGCGCAGGCGCAGGATGAGCGTGTCCAGCCCCTTGGCGAAGTGCTCGATGGGCGGCGTCTGGCCGTCGCCAAAGTCCCGCGAGGCCTCGTCGTAGTAGCGATAGATGACGATGCAGCGGTAGGGGACGGGGTGGTCGGAACGCTCGGCGGCCACCAGGTCGTCACCATCCACGAAGACGTCCGCGTAATTGTGGTCGCTCATCAGGCGCACCAGCGGGGACTCGAAATAGAAGCGCTTGACGTCGCCGGTCCACGCGACGCGCGCCTTGGTCGAGCCGATGTTGAACCCCATGTAAGGGTCGGCCACCGTCTCCTCGATCTCGCCCTGGGTGGCTGCGAAGCCGCGTACGTAAATGATCGGGTGGTAGGCATGCTGCGGGTTCGTGCTCATAGCGGTCCTCCGTGTTGTGGGTGACGGATTGGCGGCCGCATGCGACACGGCGATCGCCGCGGCCTGGGACGAAACGCGGAAGGCCCCAATCGCCCCTTGGGTAAACCCAACTTAAGAGGGCAAGAGATTTTTCAGTAGCAGGGAGTCTTTTGCCACCGCCGGCACCCCGTCATGGATCGTCGGAAAGGACGGGGAAAGCCCCAGATCCTTGAACACCAGGCCTGGTTTGACCGCGATATTGCAGTTGTAGCTGCGGATGGCGCCCGGTGTCTCGAGGCCGGGGTGAGGGCGGAAGCGGCGCACCGGTGTCACCGCATAAGCGGCCGCAAGCGCCAGCCACTCGGGAAGCACCAGCACCCGGGCCCCGGCATGGTGACGTCGCACCAGGGCCAGGAATGCGGACCAGGTTGCCGGCATGTCGTCCCCCACGGGCAAGATGCCGCAATAGCCCTGCTGGGCGCACGCGATCAGCAATTCCGCGGCATCGGAGACGTGCAGGTGGGAAAAGATGTTGTTCCCCAAACCCGGCAAAATGAGAAGCCCCCCTCGAATTTGCTGAAAATAAAGATCCATCGCGCCGTAAACATGCGGCAGCCGGATAGCCGAAAAGGCAATGCCTGCAGAAGCCGCGATCGCGGCCAGCTCCCTTTCCGTGTCAAGCTTGATGCGGCCGTAATCCAGTAACGGCCTGGGAACGGTTTTTTCATCCACCTGGGTGCGGTTGTCCCCGTACACCAGAAGTGACGAGCTGTAGACGAAGGTTTTTACGCCATGCTTAGCGGCCGCTTGCATGAGGGCCACGGATCCGTCAAAGATCGTGGGTTTCAGGGATTCATAAGATTCGAAGGTGGCTTTTGCACCGAGATGAATGACGGCATCCACTCCTTTTACCGCCTGATCGAGGCTCCGGGTATGCTGGAGGTCACCCATCACCATTTCGATTTCGGGGTGTCGGATCACGCAGCGATCCTGAAGCAGGTCACGCACCATGAACCGCGGCCGACACTCTTTCAGCGTCAAACGCCTTGATACTTCACATCCGATAAAACCGGATGCGCCTGTAACCAGTATTTTGGGTGAGGGTCGCATCTTAAATATTAATAATTTGCCGTTTGATTTGATCTGCCCGGCCCTTGAGGAGTTGGTTGCGGGATACTTCTTTGACGACTCGGTTGTAACGAACAGTGATCGCCGCACCGGTTATATCACCGAAATATCTCCCCAACTGAGCCCCGCTTGCACCGGTCAGTTCTCTGGCAAGATAGATTGCCATATCGCGGGCAGAATTTTTCTTTCTGCCCTTCTCTACGATCCATTCGGCATCACAGCCGTACTCCCGGCAGACCGCCGATACCACCTCATCAGGTGTTGGCCTTGGCCTTAATTTCTTTAGCTGGGGAATTTCGACTTCGTCTGCACGTTTCGCCAGATAGGTGTCTTTGACCCAGCTGACAAAATCATCACCTCCAAGAATGCACCCGCCCACCACATCCTTTGCCGGGTTTTCAATCGCAGCCGGCACAACACCTTCCACGAAACTGCGATACGCCTGAAAGGCCTCTTTTCGGGTTTTGCCGAACAACGACAGCAGTCCATCCATCTCGAGCCATTCCAGCGCCTTTGCCTTGCCGATAAAAGCCCGGTAGCTGCTCCAGGAGTACAAGGCCGGTTGTTCCACCGCCCCAGCTCTTATGGGATTGAGGTGAATGTAGCGGGAAAGTGCTTTGAGGTACACATCGGCATCCACCAGAATGGATTTAAAGCGCCCTTGAAACAGATGCCCTTGCCTCTGGCGTTTACGGTTGAAATAGGTGGCATAGCTCACATTGACCCATTGAACCGCGCGGCTCAAGTTGGGCTCAGGGGTTTGGATCAGAAAATGATAGTGATTGGTCATCAGGCAGTATGTATATATTTTGATACCGAAACGCTCAACAGCTTTTCCCCAGTACTCCAGAAACTTTTCCCGGTCGCGGTTGCTTCGGAAAATTGTCTCACCGGCATTACCACGGTTAAGGACATGATAAAAAGCACCAGCAAACTCCACCCGCAACGGCCTTGTCATAGAATTGCCCCCCCAGATCAATTGGAAAATATACCAAGCCGACAGTGGCACGGCGAACGGTATTACCTTGTCAGAGGGGCCAAGGTACCTGGTTTATGCTGGCGCATCAATAGTTAATATTTTAGATGTGACCCTTAAAATAATCGACGCGTCCACCGCCAGCGGGCGGCCGTCGACACAGATCAGGGGGTTGATGTCGATTTCCCGGATGGCGGGAAAGGCCGCCATCAGCCGGCCGAGGCGCACCAGGATGTCGGCCAGGGCCGCGCGGTCCACCGGCGGGGCGCCGCGGAAGCCGTCGAGGAGCTGCCGGGTTTTCAGCCGTCCCACCAGGGAGAGGGCGTCCTCGCGGCTGAGG
>JBAPYE010000398.1:0-12712 GCA_049284575.1 Desulfobacterales bacterium | reverse complement strand
GCCGACAGCTGAAATTCAGGTCATTTTTCCACCCGCAGTCGATCAGGCGCCTGATCGAACGGAACCCCCCCCAGGTCACCGTGAAGGACGTTCAAACCGATACTCCCAGTCAGATCTACACGGTCTCCCGGCTTACCGCCGAGATTAAAACCCTTCTGGAAGATCGCTATCCCTTCATCTGGGTGTCCGGTGAAGTCACCAATTTCACGCGCGCCGCCTCGGGGCATTTTTATTTTTCGCTCAAGGACGACAAAGCCCAAATCAAGGCTGTCATGTTTCGGGGACAGTCCCGCGGTATCAAATTTCTGCCTGAAAACGGCATGAGCCTCAGCGGCCTGGGGCGTATCAGTGTTTATGAACCCCGGGGGGTCTATCAGATCATTTTTGAGTTTCTGGAACCCCAGGGCGTCGGTGCGCTTCAGGTTGCTTTCGAGCAGCTCAAACAGCGCTTGGTCGCCGAAGGCCTCTTTGAGAGCGAACACAAAAAACCTCTGCCGGCGGTCCCCCGCTGCATTGCGCTGATCACCTCTCCCGCCGGCGCCGCGCTCCAGGACCTGCTCCAGATCATGGGGCGCCGTTTTCCCAATCTGCGCATCGAGATACTGCCGGTGCGGGTTCAGGGACCGGGGGCCGCAGATGAAATCGCCGCCGCCCTGGTGACGGCCAATGTGCGTTCAATTGCGGATGTGATCATCGTGGCCCGCGGGGGCGGCTCGCTGGAGGACCTGAGCGCCTTTAACACCGAGGCCGTGGCCCGGGCCATTTTTGCCTCCCAAATCCCCGTGGTTTCGGCGGTGGGCCACGAAACCGATTTCACCATTGCCGACTTTGTCGCCGACCTGCGCGCGCCGACCCCTTCGGCCGCAGCCGAGCTGGTGGTGCCGCTGAAATCCGAGTTGGCCGCCGGCTGCCGGAGTTTGACCGCCGCTTTGATGCAAGCCATGCTGCGGGTCCTCAGCGGGCACCGCCTGACCCTGCGGCAGGCACGCCGCGCCCTGGTCGACCCCCGCAAACGGCTCCAGGATCTGCGGTTGCGCCTGGACGATCAGGTCGGTCGTTTGCACCGTGCGCTCACCCGCGATCTGCAGGTGCGCCGCGAACGCCTCTTCTGGCGGGTCAAGAAATTGTCCGCTCATTCTCCGAACGAAACCATCCGGGGGTATAAAGCAACGATTGAATTAACAAGTTCTAAGATGCATAATTTAATTCAAAAAATGATAATAATAGAAAAATCACGACTGGAAGGTGCGACCGGAAAATTAAGCGCTCTGGGGCCCCCGGCGGTGTTGGCGCGGGGCTACAGCATCACCCGCAGCCTTGCCGACGGCAAGGTGGTGCGGGACAGCCGCCGGGTCGATATCGGCCAGGCTCTCCGGGTGATCGTCGCAAAAGGAAGTTTAACCTGTAAGATTGAGGACAGAAGCGACCATGGCCTCCCCCAATTTTGAAAAAGCCCTGCAGCAGCTCGAGCAGATCGTTCATGAGCTGGAGTCCGGCGATTTGCCCCTTGAGAAAGCCTTGAAAAAATTTGAAGACGGTATCCGGCTCTCCAAACTGTGCGCTCAGAAACTCGATGAAACCGAAAAGCGGGTCACCCTTCTGATGCGGGATTCCGCCGGCAACCTGACCGAAGCGCCCTTCCCCGATAATAGTGCCCCGAACGATGTTTGAGCTGCGGCCCTATCTCGACATGCGACGACGTCTGGTCGATGCCGCGCTGGCGCGCATTTTCGAGGGCCTCGGTGACCCCGGGCGTCTCATCGACGCCATGCGCTATTCGCTTGCGGCCGGCGGCAAACGCATTCGCCCGGTGCTTTGCATGGCCGCCTGCGAAGCCATCGGAGGAAAGCCGGAAGCGGTTCTCAAACCGGCCTGCGCCCTGGAACTGATTCATACCTACTCCCTGATCCACGATGATCTTCCGGCCATGGATGACGACGCCCTGCGCCGGGGTCAGCCGACCTGCCACGTGGCCTTCGATGAGGCCACCGCCATTCTCGCGGGAGACGCCCTGTTGACCCTTGCCTTTCAGGTTCTGGCCCAGCCCGGTGCCGATACCCGGCCGACGCCTGAAAGGCAGACCACCGTGATCGCCCGTATCGCCCGCGCCGCCGGCTGTTTAGGCATGATCGAGGGGCAGATGCGCGATATCACGGCCGAAGGCCGCCCCATGGCCCTGGACCGGCTGGCCGAGCTGCACGGCCTTAAAACCGGTGCGCTGATCACGGCCGCGGTTGGCAGCGGGGCCCTGTGGGGCGGGGGCGATGACGAACAGGTGCACGCCTTGGAAGGCTATGGCGCCAAAATCGGCCTGGCCTTTCAGGTGACCGATGACAACCTCAACGTCGAGGGGGACCCGGCGCAGCTTGGAAAAGCGGTCGGAACCGATGCCGCCCGCAGCAAAACCACCTACCCCGCCCTCCTGGGCCTGGAGCGCTCCAAGGCGCTGGCGCGGGAACTGGTAGCCGAAGGCTTGCAGACCATCACCGGATTTGATACGAAGGCAGACCCGCTTCGGGCGATTGCCCGATACATTGTCAACCGGCGACGGTAGCCCCGCGATATGGAGGAGATGGACCTGTCTTGTGCTTATTGACCCAAATCGACTCACCGGATGATTTGAAAACCCTGGGCCGCAAGCAGCTGGCGACCCTGGCGGCCGAAATCCGGCAGCAAATCGTCGAGGTCGTGTCCCATACCGGCGGTCATCTGGCGCCCAGCCTGGGTGCGGTCGAGCTGGCGATCGCCATTCACTACGTCTTTGACACGCCGGTGGACAAAATCATCTGGGACGTGGGGCATCAAGCCTATGCCCACAAACTGTTGACCGGGCGCCGCGACCGGTTTGCCACCCTGCGCCAGTTCGGCGGCCTCTGCGGCTTTACGCGCCGTTCGGAAAGCCCCTACGACGCCTTTTCCACAGGCCACAGCAGCACCTCGATTTCCGCCGGTCTGGGGATGTCGTGCGCCAAACGCCTCAAAAACGACCCCGCCAAGGTGATCGCCGTAATCGGCGACGGCTCCATGACCGCCGGTATCGCCTACGAGGGCTTGAACCAAGCCGGAGACATCCACAAGGACCTGATCGTCATCTTAAACGACAACGACATGTCCATTGCCCGCAACGTCGGCGCCCTCTCCTCTTTTCTGAGCCGCACCTTCTCGACCAAATACCTCCAAGACCTGCGCAAGGAGTTCGGGGAGTTTCTCAAATCGCTTCCCAAAATCGGCGATGACGTATACCAATTTGCCAAACGCTCGGAGGAGTCCTTCAAGACCTTCATTACCCCCGGGATGCTGTTTGAGGCCTTCGGCTTCACCTATTTCGGCCCCATCAACGGCCACAACCTTAACCACCTGATCGACATTCTCAACAACGTCAAGGCGTTGCAGGAACCCGTGCTGCTGCACGTGACCACCAAAAAAGGCAAGGGCTACCCGCCCGCCGAGGAGAACCCGGTCTATTTCCACGGCTGCGGCTGCTTCGAGGTCAACACCGGCAACTGTATTCAGCACCCCTGCGGCGCGCCCACCTACACCCAGGTCTTCGGCCGGAGCCTCGTGGAACTGGCCGAAAAAAACCCCGCGATCGTCGCGGTTACCGCCGCCATGCCGGAGGGGACCGGGCTGCACCAGTTTTCGGAGACCTTCCCCGAGCGCTTTTTTGACGTGGGCATTGCCGAGCAGCACGGCGTCACGTTCGCGGCGGGGCTGGCCGCCGAAGGCATGCAGCCGGTGGTGGCGATTTACTCGACTTTCCTGCAGCGGGCCTACGACCAGATTCTGCACGATGTCTGCCTGGATTCGCTGCCGGTGGTCTTTGCCCTGGACCGCGGCGGAATCGTCGGGGAAGATGGCGCCACCCACCACGGCCTCTTCGATCTGTCCTTTTTGCGCAGCCTGCCCAACATGGTGGTCATGGCCCCCAAGGACGAAAACGAACTGCGGCGCATGCTGGTCACCGCCCTGGCCCACAACGGCCCGGTGGCCTTGCGCTACCCCCGGGGAATCGGCGAGGGGGTGCCCGTTGAAAAAGACGACACCCCGCTGGCGATCGGCAAGGGGGAGGTCCTCGCCGCGGGCGACGATCTTCTGTTGTTGGCCATCGGCCGCGGGGTGCAGGAAGCCCTCGAGGCCCGCGACCTGCTGGCCCAAGACGGCATTGCGGCAACGGTGGTCAACTGCCGTTTCGTCAAACCCCTTGACACCGATTTGATTTCCGATCTGGCGGCAAAGATCCCCAGGATTGTCACCGTCGAGGAAAACGTGCGCCAGGGCGGTTTCGGCAGCGCCGTCCTGGAAGCCCTCTCCGACCAAGGACTCACCGGTTTTACGCTCCGGCGAATAGGCGTGGGGGACACTTTCGTGGAGCACGGGCCGCAGAAAATTCTGCGTTCACGCTACCGTGTCGATGCCGCCGCCGTTGTCGCGGCGGCCCGCAAACTGCTCGAAAGCACGCCTGCGCCTCGAAATGACGGCAGCTAAAAAACGTGCCGATCTTTTGATGGTGGCACGCGGGCTTGCCGCCACCCGACAGCGCGCCCGGGAGTTGATCCTCGCGGGCAAAGTCCTGGCCGACGACTTTCCGGTCACCAAACCCGGCTCCCTGTTGGCCGACTCCACCGCTTTGAAGCTCAAAGGCGAGGCGCTGGCCTATGTCAGCCGGGGCGGTTTGAAGCTCGAAGCCGCCCTGGTAGCCTTTGACCTTGATGTTGACGGCGCGTGCTGTCTAGATGTCGGCGCCTCCACCGGCGGCTTCACCGACTGCCTGCTGCAGCGGGGGGCTCGCAAGGTCTATGCTGTGGATGTGGGCTACGGCCAGCTGGCATGGAAACTGCGCAGCGATCCGCGGGTGGTCGTCATCGAGCGCACCAACATTCGCTACCTGCCGCCCGATCGCATTCCGGAAGCCGTGAATCTGGTCACCATCGACGCCTCCTTTATTTCCCTTCGAATCGTAGTGCCGGCCGCACTGCCCTTTCTGGGCTCCCGGGGCGACATCCTGGCACTTATCAAGCCCCAGTTTGAAGTCGGCAAAGGGCGGGTCGGCAAGGGTGGGGTGGTCCGTGATGCCGCCCAGCATCAGGAGGTGATCGCGGCCCTGACCCGCTTTTTCGAAGCTTTGGGCCTCACCGCGATCGCCGTCATCCCCTCACCGATCCTCGGCCCCAAGGGCAACCGGGAGTTTATCATCCACCTAATGGCGCCGTGAGACAGCGGCCGCAGCAGCCCCGTAAACCCCTTGTTCCCGCAGTATTATCCAAAAGTTGGGGTTGATTTTTTCAGGTCAACCGGATAGAAAATGTCGCATTGGGCCCAGCCCGGCCTTTTCCAACCAAAATTTCGGAAGTAGAGAGGAGCTTAGATGAGTGAGATGGTGGACAGACTGAGAAACGTTGCGCTTGTGGGCCATAGCGGTTCCGGAAAAACCTCGCTTGCCGAAGTGATGCTTTTCAAAAGCGGGGTCACCAACCGCTTGGGGCGGGTGGAAGACGGCAATACCGCTATGGACTTCGAACCCGAGGAGTTGAAACGGGGTTCGAGCATCAGCAGCGGATTTCATTCATACCTCTGGAAAAAACACACCGTATGCCTGATCGACACCCCGGGTGACATGAACTTCTTCACCGACACCAAATTTTGTCTTCAGGGGGCGGACGCCGCCTTGGTGGTGATCGACGCCGTCGACGGGGTTAAAGTTCAGGGCGAACAGGCCTGGGAACTGGCACGCCAGTTCAGCATGCCCGTGGCAATTTTCGTCAACAAACTCGACCGGGAACGCGCCGATTTTGCCCGCTCACTCGACGATGCCCACAAAAGCTTCGAAGACCCCAAACCCATCATCATCCAGCTGCCCATCGGTTCCGAAGCCGATTTCCGGGGGGTGGTCGATCTTATCGGCATGAAGGCCTACCTCTATGACGAATACGGCAAGGCCACGGCTGCCGAGATTCCTGCGGACATGCAGGATCAGGTCGAAACCGAACGGGAGTCCCTGATTGAAAACGTCGCCGAAGCCGACGATGACCTGATCGAACGCTACCTTGAAGGTGAGGCCATCTCCGAGGAGGACATCCGCGCGGCTCTCCACAAAGGTCTGATCAGCCGCACTTTCAGCCCGGTGCTGTGCGGCTCGGCCACCCACAGCATCGGAATCGACCTGCTGATGGATTTCATTGCCGCCAGCATGCCGTCTCCTCAGGCCCGCGGTTCCCGAGTGGGCATCGATCCCGCCAGCGGCCAAAGTGTCGAGCGCGCACCGGACCCGGATGCGCCCTTTTCGGGCTTCGTTTTCAAAACCATTGCCGACCCTTACGCGGGGCGTCTTTCGATTTTTCGGGTCATCTCGGGCAAGCTTTCAGGCGACGGGACCCTCTACAACGCCTCCAAGGAGTGCCGTGAACGCTACAACCAGCTGCTGACCATCGCCGGCAAGGAGCAAAAGCCCCTCTCCGAGGCAGGCCCCGGGGCCGTCGTCGCCTTTGCCAAACTCAAGGAAACCACCACCGGCGACACCCTTTGCGACGAAAGCGCCAAGATCCAGTTCGAATGCGTCAAAGCCCTGCCCACCCTGATCTCCTTCGCGCTGGTGCCCAAATCCAAGGGGGATGAGGACAAAATTTTCAGCTCGCTGACCAAGCTGCTGGAGGAAGACCCCGGCCTCAAGGTCGACCGCACCGCCGAGACCAGCGAGATTCTGCTCTCCGGTATGGGGCAGGTGCACATCGAAGCCACCATCGAAAAATTGAAACGCAAGTACAACGTGGAGGTCAACCTCACCACCCCCAAGATTCCATACCGCGAAACCATCAAGAAAAAAGTGCGGGTTCAGGGCCGGCATAAAAAGCAGACCGGCGGCCACGGCCAGTTCGGAGACTGCTGGATCCAGATGGAGCCCCTGCCCCGGGGCGAAGGGTTCCAGTTCGTGGATGCCATCGTCGGCGGGTCGATCCCCAAGACCTACATCCCGGCGGTTGAAAAAGGCGTCCTGGAGTCCGCCCGCCGGGGGGTTCTGGCGGGGTTTCCGTGCGTCGATTTCAAGGTCACCCTCGACGATGGATCCTTTCACGCGGTGGACTCTTCGGAAATGGCCTTCAAGATCGCCGGTTCCCTGGCTTTCAAGAAAGCCGCCGAGGAGGCCAAGCCCGTTTTGCTGGAGCCCGTCATGAGCGTTACCATCACGACACCCGATGAATTCATGGGGGATATCATGGGGGACCTCAACGGGCGGCGCGGTCGGGTTCTGGGAATGGACAGTGAAGGCAAGTACCAAGTCATCAAGGCGCAGGTCCCCATGGCGGAGTTTCTCACCTACGCCCCCGATCTGAACTCCATGACCGGCGGGCGGGGCCTGTATACCATGGAATTCTCGCACTACGACGAAATGCCCGCCCAGCTGGCGGAAAAGGTGATCGAAGCGGCCCTCAAGGAAAAAGAGTAACCGCGCTTCCCAGGGCCGCGGTAATGAACCCACAAGATGGCGCTGGATTTTGGTTCGTCACCACGGCACATCCATCACGGCCGCCGCCGGCGCGCACTATACCCCTGCCGGCGGCGGCCGCTTTTCTCCCTTCGCCCCTACCCGCACTCAGGGCGACAGCCCGTGCGGGAAGCAGCATCGTCCCGGCGCAAACCCTTCCCGGAACGCATCCCGCAGCGAATAAAACAGCACCCGCCGCCCCTGCCCGGTCGCGTCCCCAAGCGGGCAGCCGGTGCGGTGAAAGCGGCGGGAGCGAGAGTTGCCGATATAGCGCCGCCCTTTGTGTTCCGGCAGATCCCGCCAGATACCGCGGCCGGCCCCCAGCGCCTCCCGCTGACGCGCGCGCAGGCGCTGCCCGTAACGGTCGTTGGGGCTGCGATAAAGGCAGTAGGCCAGGCCCTCGCCCACCAGGCGTTCGTTGACCATGGTCCCGTCCGCTAAAAAAACGTAGGCCAGCTGACGGCCATAGCGATCTTGCCGCTGACGATCGAACTCCAGGCGCACTTTCTGATGCAGGACAAGCCGGGCATTGAACCTGCGCGCGGCCTGGGCGAAAGGCTCTGAAGGCTCGCGCCCGCGGCCAATTTCCGGGGTGTTGATCCCGAGGTAGCGCACCCGCACACCGTTTTCCAGCACAACGGTGTCCCCGTCGTCGACATGCCGAACCCGCTCCCAGCCGGCTGCAGCGGCGGCCAGCGCGAGCGCCAGCGCGCCCAGGAGAATTAGAAGGCGGCGTACTAAACTCCGCCGCAGGAGATCAGGAAAGCAGACCGGCATTCAGTTCGCAATGCAAGGCGGCGCTGCGGTCGAGCATCTGCGAGAGGCTGCCGCGCTCCGCCGGAAGAAATCCCAGGCTCTTCAGCCAGACCTCGTCATCTTCCATGCAGAAATAGACGAGCACCTCGGGCGCGACCTCGCGGATCGCCCGGATCACCGCCTGGTAGAGGCGAATCCGCAGCGGTTTGAAGTAGCGCATTTTACCATCCAGGCCGGGAATAAATTCACCGTAGAGAATGCGAGACTCGGGAAAACGCTGCTGCAAAATGGGCTTCAGGTCCGGCATGAAGCGGAAGGTCCCGATGCTGATCCAGACGACGCTCTGGGGGGCGACATGCGAAAAGATGTCCGCGACCACGACCCGGTATTCCGCTTCACAGTCCTCATAAATCACCATGGGGTCGAAATGAAAGGCCAGGGGGTAGCCGTGCGCCTCCGCCCGGGCGGCCGCCTGCAGCCGGGCCTTGAGCGAGGCGGTGCGGCGCTCTTCGGCGGCAATCACCCGTGGGGTGTTGACCGACCAGGCCAGGATCGTTTTGCGGTTGTGCGGCAGTTGGAGCAGATCCGCAATGGCCGTGGTTTTGGTCTTCAACTCCAAAACGGCGTGGTCCTGACGGGCGAAGCGCTTCACCAACTCCTGGCTCAGGCCGGTCCAGGGCTCCCAGATCAGGCTGTCGGTAAACTCGCCGGTGCCGATCCGGCTGATGGCCGGCTGCGCGAAGGTCTGCGCCAACTCGCGCCGCATATCGTCGTGGTTGAGGAAAAACTGCAGCAGCGGCGGGTGAAAATAGGACTGCAGAATACAATACGAACAGTCCATCACGCAAAAGGTGGCGACGTGCAGAATTTGGTAGCCGCAGCAGGTGTAGGACCGCGTACCAGGGCATTTGCGCACGAAGGCACCCCTGTTGGAGGTCAGGAGCAGCACCTCTTTTGCGGCCTGGACCGGATCGGCGGCGGCGGCCACCTGTTCAAAAACCCGGCGGGCGTCGCTTACCGGCTGGGCCGCAACCCCCAACCGCCGTTGGATGGGCGCCACCAGGGGATGATCGGCAAGCCCCGCGTCGACAAAGAGTTTGGAAATGGACAAGGCGCTCCTTCAGGGCACCAGCAGATCGCAGACCAGCTCCTGGGCGAGGTCCATGCCGATTTTGCCCATGTTGAGCACCAGATCGTAGTGCTCGGGGCGATCGTGATCCACCGCGTGAAAGAGCCGCAAGAGTTTGCGCCGGCGGACATCCTCTTTGTTGACGGCTTTGCGGGCGGCCTCCTCTGACAACTGATAGCGGTGCATCATGAAGTCGACCCGATAGGCCAGATCGGCGATCAGCAGCACATGATGGGTATCGGGGTAATCCTTGAGAATAAACTGCCCGCCCCGGCCGACGATCACCAGGTTGTCGCGTTGGGCGATCTGGGGTACGATCTGGTAGAGGAGCTTGATATAGGTCTTTTCATCCATGTACTGCCGTTGGGTATCGAATATATGGTCGATCAGCCGCGAGGGCACGAATCCGGCCATTAAATTGGACAGGCTACCGCCGCCGTCCTTGACCAGGGAATTGACCCAATCCTTGGACACGGCCGCCTTCTCGGCCACCTGCTCGATGATCTCCTCGTAAATGAAACCGTAGCCCAGTTTTTTGGCCAGGCGTTGGCCCAGGGTGATACCGCCGGCACCAAACTGCCGGGAGATGGTGATGACCGCCATGTTGTACTCCTTTCACGGCAAGAAGATAGTTTCGGGAGATCATAGTCAAAAAGGCCCCGGCAGGTCAAGCCGGAATGCGCGGGGCAGACCCCAGTTCAATCCACCGCGACTTTAATTTGAGCTGTTCATGTTTAGCGTTTTTGTATATTCTTATTAACAGTCTTCGAAACAAAGGATTCTGTTATGCCGTTTATTCATGTGCCGGGGCTGCCAGGCAAGGTTTATACCCCTGTAACCCCTGCTGCCCCCTGCAAAAAGCATCCCTGCGCAGACTGCTTCGCCTGCCAGGACTGCGCCGACAGCCGCTGTCGGGTCTGCCGCTGCACCGCCGGCCGACAGCAAAAGGGGGCGTTGCCCGACCCCTCTGTCGACCGGAACTGTTGCCGGTGGGGTCGCGCTAAAAAATAATTCCGCAAGATGGCGCCGGATTTTGGTTCGTCACCACGGCACATCCGTCGGTGCATATCGGGATATGGGTCGGTGACAGCGGCTCTGAAAAGCGGTTTTTTCCGGTTTCAGTTTAAGCCCTGCCCCTTGCCCGCAGCGTTTTGACTCCGTCAAGGACAGCTTTCATGACCGATTTTCGTATATCCGATCCCCTGCTGCGCCGCCTGGTTTACGCCCTGGGCGTCATGGCGGTGATCGCTTTCGGTTTCTACACTTTCAGCCTTCTCAAGACTGTTTTGGCGGTGGCCGTCGAGGTGCTGGCGCCGTTTCTGGCCGGCCTGCTCATGGCCTATATCCTGGCGCCGGTGGTGGTTGCCCTTCAGAAACGCCTGGGCCTGGGCAGAATCATGGGGACGCTGGTCCTTTTTCTATTGGTTGCCTCAGCCGCGGGTCTGCTGCTGGGAATCCTGATTCCGGCGGTTGCCACAGAACTGATCGCCCTGTTGAAGCTGCTGAAAACGACCCTGCCGGATCTGCTCAAGAGGCTCTCCCAGCGGGCGCCCTTCCAGGTCGATGATGCACTGCTGCGATCGATCCAAAACTATATTCTGTCCCTTGAAATCAGCTTTGAGAAACTTGCGGCCATGCTGCTGCCGGGGCTCAAAACGATGGCCACGGAGGGCTTTGAAACCGTCGGCCAGGCCACCCGGGGGCTTTTCAGTGGAATCGGCTCGGTGGTCGGATTCTTCTCTTTCGTGATTTTCGTGGGCATCATCAACTTCTATCTGATCGTGGATTGGGAAAAGATCGGCCCGCTGATCCACAAAATGGTCCCACCCCACCGCCGGGAACGTTTTTTTGAGGTTCTCCAAAAGATCGACCTGGCCATGGGGGGGTTTTTGCGAGGTCAGTTGACCGTTTCGGCCCTGGTGGGTTCCATGTTCGCCGCAGGTCTTTTCGGGATAAGCCTGATGGGATTTCCGGCTCTGCGCAACTACTGTCTTCTGATCGGCACCGCCGCCGCCATCGGGGGGTTCATTCCCTATCTGGGCCCCATCATCGGGTTAACCCCGGCCGTGCTGATCCTGCTGCTGACCATGGGCGTCGACTGGAGCACCAAACTGTTGACGCTGCTGTTGCTATTGGCCCTCTTCTCCCTGATCCAGGCCATCGAGGGGTTTGTCCTTCAACCACGGATTGTCGGCAAGGGTGCCGGTCTGCACCCCCTGGTGGTGCTGTTCGCCTTGATTTTCGGAGCTCAGTTTGGCATCGGGGGGATGATTGTGGCGGTACCCCTGACCAGCGTTATACGGGTCTTGATTCTGGAATTTTACTGGCTGCCCCTGGAGCATCGGGAATCGATGCTGGCAGCCGCAGCGGCCGGGGAACGGGCAGGGCCTGCGGGCCGGTCAAAGGAGGTGCAATGAACACTCAGGCGTGCGTTACGGTTAATCTCAGACGCGGCATCTGGCAGGCATTCGAAGCCATTGCCGCCCAGCAAGGCAGCAGCGCCATCGAATTGATCGACAATGTCCTGATCGATTACATTGTCGACAACGTGCCCGACGCCCGCCGCTATGCGGATCTCATCGACGAAAACGACTTCATCAAGCCGCTGCCCGATTGTTGCCGCACTTGAGGGGCACGGCTGAAAATGGGGGATTTTAGCGATGCAGCTGCGAATCGACCATGTTGCTCTGGCCGTGAGAGACTATGCCGCAGCCAGGGCTTTTTTTGAGAAGGTGTTCGGCGCCCTTCCCGGTGCCGGCGCACCGGACAGGCGCCTGGGCTTTCACTGGCAGGTGTTTTCACTGGGGGACCTCTCCCGTCTGGAACTCATCGCCCCGCTGGCCGCCAAGAGTTTTCTAGAGGGATTTCTACGAAAGCGTGAGGGCGGCCTCCACCACATCACCTTTCACACGGATGACATCCAGGCCGTAAAGGCCCATCTGGACCGCTGCAAGGTGCCGTATTTCGGTTTCAGCGAAGCCGACCCCAACTGGAAAGAACTGTTTATCCATCCGCGGGATGCTTTCGGGGTCCTGATTCAGGTGGCGGCATTCGACCCCGATGCCTTTCTCGGACCGGAGGCCAGGGTGGGCCCTGAAAAACGCTGGGCGCTGGTTGCCACCCGTAACGGCTGCCGCCTGATGATGGCCCACCCCGGTGGCGGCAGCGTTGCGCTGGACTTGAGCCCCGACGAAATCGACGCGCTGGTTGTCGACCTCCAGCAGCACAAGGCGTTTAAAAGCCGCTGAGGCCCCCCCATCGGTTTTCCGGGTAGATGATAGCGGCGGACATACCTGTTTCTTTTTAAGCACCGATTTGATATAAAAACATTGCTTTCAGATCTGACC
>JBAPYE010000397.1:0-2096 GCA_049284575.1 Desulfobacterales bacterium | reverse complement strand
GCCCTGGACCCCGCAGCGGTTGAGCTGGACAAGATTCTGGTTAAACCCAAGGCCACGGATATCAGCCTGAAGCTCTTCGCGCTGGTGTGGCTGCCCTATCGTCGGGGCGCCGGCGAGAGGCTGCAGGCCGACTGGCCGTGAAGGCCGCTCGCGCGTCGTCACCCGTAGAGCAGGCCTAAAAAGTGGTTCATCTGCCGAAACCACCACGGCCAGTCGTGGTTGACGTCGTGGCCCCAGTATTCCACCCGCGCCGGGACCCCCTTGGCCTGCAAAAGGGCATCCAGCTCGCGGGTGTCCGCCAGCGCCTCTTCATCCCAGGCCCCCTGGCCGGCGCAGACGGTGATGCGGCTGTCGCGGTAGCGCCTCATATAGTGCGGGTCGTCCAGGCCCGGCAGATAGCTCAGGGGGGAGTTGAAATAGACCGCGGCCACGTCGCCGGCGCCCAGCCGGAATTCGCTGCGGTCCAGTCGGTAGAGGCCGCTCAGGGCGATGGTGCCGCCGAAGCTCTCGGGGTGTTTCAGAAAAAAGTTGAGCGCGTGGTAGGCCCCCATGCTGCAGCCGGTGGTCAGGGGGCGCAGCTCCGGGCCGCCGTGGCAGTGATCCCGGATGAAGGGCACGAGCTCGTCGACGACGTAGCGGTCGTAGGCTTCGTGGCGGGCGTTGCGGACGGCCGGCGGCGCGCTGAAATCGTACCAGGACTCGGCGTCGATGCTGTCCACGGTGAACAGCTTGATCTTGCCCGCCCGGATAAAGCCCGCCACGGCCGCGACCATGCCCATGCCCTCGTAGTCGAAAAAGCGCCCCCGCGAGCAGGGGAATACGACGTACGGCTCTCCCCAGTGGCCGTAGACCTTGAGGGCCATCGCGCGCCCCAGGTGGCGGCTCCACCAGCTGTGATATTCCACCTGCATGGCATCCTCCCTTAATCCCTCAGGCGTCCGTGGCGTGAATAAAGGTGATGATCTCCTCGATCACCGCCAGCTGCGGCGAGCGGAAGATGTAGCCGATGTCCCCCAGCGCGCTGCTGAAAACCCCGGGGACGGTTTCCACCATCAGCATCTGCCCGCCGTAGCGCGCCATGATCTCGGCGTGCGAATGGCGGTAGGGCAGGTGCTGCTTGCGGCTGGCGTAGCAGCAGTGGTAGCGGCGGTCGGCCGCCAGTGCGGTGTGGTTGTTGACCAGCAGCTCGGCCCAGGCCCGGTAGATGTCGATGTCGCTGGCAAAATTGAACATGTCGGTGGTATAGCCGCCCGGCGGCCGCAGGTTGACCTCCAGGGCGACGTACTCCCCGGCGGCGACCTGAAAAAATTCGATGTGAAAGAACCGCTCGCGCACCGCGAAGCTCTCGACGCAGGCCCGGCCGATGGCCTCCAGTGCCGGGGGGGTCTCGCGCAGCGAGTAGTAGGCGATGTGGCGCCCCTCGTTGACAGTTTCCATGATGCCCTGGCTGTAGCGGTGGGCGGTGTGGAACACGATCCGGCCGTCCCGGTCGGCAAGCCCGTCGAAGCTGTGGATCGTGCCGTCGATGAACGCCTCGGCCACGTAAGGCACCGATGGCGGCGAGGCGAAAAAACGCGCGAGATCGGCGTCGCTCTCCAGTTTGAAGGTGTCCAGAGCCCCCACCCCGGCATCCGGTTTGGCAATCATCGGATAGCCGGTGCGGGCGGCCAGCTTCCGTGCGGCCGCCAGGGTGGGGATCAGCCCGCCCTCGGCCACGCGCACCCCGGCCGCGCGGAAGCGGGCCTTCATGCCCGACTTGTGGCGCACGGCGGCGATGTCGGAGGGCCGCAGGCCGAAGATGTTGAAATCTTCGCGCAGGCGGGCCTCGGTGGCAAGCCAGTATTCGCTCAGGGAGTCCAAGCGGTCGATCTTGCCGCAGCGGTGGGTGAACCAGCCGCAGGCGCGCAGCAGGGCATCCTCGTCGTGCAGATCCGGGACGCGGTAGTAGTCGGTCAGCGCGGCCTGAGCCTCCGGCGCCAGCGCCTCCCGGGGCACATCGGCAATGCCCAGGACGTTGGCGCCGAGCTGTTTTAAATTGCGGCAGAAGTGATGGAAGTGCGGCGGAAAATGGGGTGAAAGAAAGACAACGTTCATCG
>JBAPYE010000396.1:0-1502 GCA_049284575.1 Desulfobacterales bacterium | reverse complement strand
CAGCCTGGATGTGGCGATCCCGCTGGGGCTGCTGGTGTGTCTGACCGGGGTCTCCGGTTCGGGGAAATCGACCCTGGCCGAGGAAATTCTGTTCAAGGGGCTCAAGTGGATCCAGAACGATCCCCAGGGGCGCCCCGGACGCCACCGCGCGATCAACGGCGCGGAAGGGCTCGCCGAGGTGGTCCTGGTGGATCAGCGCGCCATCGGCCGCACGCCGCGGGCCAACGCCCTGACCTACACCAAGGCCATGGACCCCATCCGGCGGCTGCTGGCCGAAACCCCCCCCGCGCGTGCGGCCGGCTACTGGCCGGGGCACTTCTCCTTCAACGTGGGCGCCGGCCGCTGTGAAACCTGCCGCGGCGAGGGCTTCGAACGGGTGGAGATGCAGTTTCTCTCGGATGTCACCATCACCTGTCCGGATTGCGGCGGCAAGCGGTTCAAACCGGCGATCCTGGCGGTTGCCTTCCGCGGCCGCAATATCGACGATATTCTGAACATGACCGTGGACGCGGCCCTGGAATTTTTCAGCGATCAGGCGGCGGTTGTCGGGGCGCTGACCCCCCTGGTGGAGGTCGGGTTGGGCTACATCCGTCTGGGCCAGCCGATCAACACCTTTTCGGGCGGGGAGGCCCAGCGGCTCAAGCTGGCGCGCCACCTCAAGACCGGCGGCTCCCGCCCGGCCCTCTTTGTCTTCGACGAGCCCACCACCGGTCTGCATTTCGAGGATATCGGGCGGCTGCTCCAGGCACTCCAGCGGCTGGTGGCCGAGGGCCACTCGGTGCTGGTGGTCGAGCACAACCTGGACGTGGTCAAGACCGCCGACTGGGTCATCGACCTGGGTCCCGAGGGCGGTGACGCGGGCGGACGCCTGGTGGTCGCCGGGACCCCGGAGACCGTGGCCGACCACCACGGCTCGCACACCGGAAGGTATCTCAAGGCCTACCTGGCGGGCGGCAGCTTTCCGCAACCCGCCGCCGCCGGGCTGCCGATGGCGGCCGAAGCGCCGGCAGCCTACGGCGCATCCCGCCCCCGGGACGTGATTGCGGTGCGGGGTGCGCGTGAGCACAACCTCAAAAACGTTCAGGTCGACATTCCCCACAACCAGCTGGTGGTCTTGACCGGGGTCTCCGGCTCGGGCAAGTCCACCCTGGCCTTCGACATTCTCTACGCCGAAGGCCAGCGGCGCTATCTCGAGAGCCTGGCGCCCTACGTGCGACAGTACATGAAGATTCTGGAGCGCCCCGATCTGGACGTTCTCGACGGCCTGCCGCCGACGGTGGCCATTGAGCAGCGCGTCAGCCATGCCGGCCGGCGCTCCACGGTGGCGACCCTGACGGAAATCTATCACTTCCTGCGGCTGCTGTTCAGCAAACTGGGCGAACGCCACTGCCCGGGCTGCGGCCGTCGGCTGATCGCCCAGAGCCGCGAGCGCCTGGCGGTCCGCGCCCGGGAGCGCTTCCAGGACACCGCGGCCGTCGTGCTGGCGCCCAAGGTGGCCGGCC
>JBAPYE010000395.1:0-17541 GCA_049284575.1 Desulfobacterales bacterium | reverse complement strand
GTCGAGCGCCGCGCGCCCCCCCAGACACTCGGAGAGATCGATGCCCAGCGCCCGGATCAAACGCTCGGCGCCTGCAAGGTCCCTCCCCTGCTGCCGGCCGTAGTTCAAAAAGCCCAGCAGGTGGGAGACGCGGGCCGAGGTCAGGGCGCGGAAGAGCCCCGGTGCACGCTCGCGCACCGGGGCGTAGAGCAGGTTGACCAGACGGTCGGCGAAAAGCGCTTCGGTGCGCACGCGGGCCGTCTCGCGTTCGATGTACTGGTGGGGCGCAAAGCCGGCCCTCATCGCGCGCACTCCTTGTCCCCGGCGGCCTGGCGCCGGCGGTCCCGTTCGAGAGTCAGCAGCATCACCTGAATGGTGGTGCGCAGGGTCTCGGGGTCGGCCTGAGCGGTCAGCAGGTCGCGTTTGACGCCGCCCAGAAAATCGGGGGCGCTGCGGCCCCCCAGGAGGGTGTAGAGGTCCTTGTTGAAGGTCCCCTCGCGCCAGGCGGAAAAGGCGTCGATGGCCTTGAAGTCTTCCTCCAGCAGCCCGAAAGCCTCGTTGATGTTCTTGTTTTTAAGCGGGCCCCGGTAATAGCGCTCGGCCGCGGCATTGAATTCGGCCCCGGAGAGTTCCAGCGGGTGGTCGGCCCCCGCCGTTTCCAGGATGCCCGCGGTCAGCTTGCGCGCCGCGCAGGCCTCCGGCACCGCCAATCGCGCGGCCAGATCGTCGAGCATGCCCCCCAGACCCATTTGTTCGATGAGTTCACGGCCGTCGCGGCGGATCATCTCCACCAAAGCCTGGCAGTAGGCCTGCCGCTGAACCCGCACATAGCCTTTGTAGCGTCGGCTGAGGCGGGTGTTTTGCACCGTTCCCAGGATGCGCGCGATAAACCGGTTGCGCGTGTCCTGGCGGACATAAAAGGTCGGGATCCCGATGGCCGCCCCAAAAAAAATCTGACGCCGTTCGCTTTCGACGAAGGGGTCGTCGGGGATCTGGGCGTGGGTCACGTCGTTTCGAAAAATATAGCCGTAGGCCAGCGCGGTCAGGAGCACCTGCAAATCGGCAGCCGGCCCCATGTCTTCTGAAACACCATGAAACATGCTGAAGTGACGGCCCTCGAAGCCCGAATAGCCCATGGCGCCGAACTGGCGCAGGCGATAGGCGAGATAAATCGACATGGCCGGGTCGAAGACCCCCATGGCCGCCAGATCCTCTTTGAGGCGCCGCTCGTTGTCCAGCCGACCGTCCAGCGCCGGGCTGGTCGCGGTACTGAGCAGGGCCGCCGGGTAGTCCAGCAGGCGGAAATCGTCCACCAGATCCCCCTGCAGGCCGAGGAAGCGTGGGATGCGCCGATCCAGCCAGTCGGGACCGAAGGGCGTCAGCGATCGGCCGCACCAGCTGAGAGAGGCTTTTTTCTTCCACCGCCGCCAGAGCATCCGCAGGTGGGTGAAGTCCAGTTCGTGGGGCAGGAAACCCAACACCTTCTCAGGATGAAAATCTTGAAAATCCAGCCGGTAGGGGGCCGCACTGTAAGTGCCGACAAAAAGCGGCAGAAAATGCTCGACAATCTTGATCACCAGGTCGCCGAGGTGCTTTTCGACCCCGGGGCCGAAACCGGGGACCCCGGCCTGCAGGAGCGCGGAGAGCTTGCGGCTGCCGATGCTGACGTGAGTCCCGTTGTTGGCCAGGCTGATGTTGGAGACCTCGGGCAGCACGATCAGGTTGCGGGTGATGATCCCGGCCTCCTTCAACTTGGCGACGGCGTTGAGCTGGCTGCGGGAGAGGACCTGGTGGCAGAGCACCATGTAGCCGTGTTTTTTTTCGCCGCAGTCCCAGCCGGAGAGACAGGGGCTCATGAACAGGTCGCGGTAAAAGCCGTCCGAGATCAGCCGGTTGAGCCTTTTCTGGCGCATGGGCGGATTGGGGGCGAAATAGACCGTCACCTCCTGGCCGCTTTCGGCCAGACCGAAGCGCCGGTTGGCAAACGCCACCAGAAACTGGGCGAGCAGAAAGCGCCTGAGGGTTTCCCCGGCAATGGCCGCACCCGGGGTGGTCTGACCGTCGGCCGCAACGGGGTAGAAAGAGAAGGTTTCCGGCGAGGTATTGTCGCTCAAAAAATGACGCATGCAGCGCTCGCCGCTGGCCCGCACCAGGGAGGAAGGTTCGGCATCGCCGATGGCCTCCGCCAGGGACAGCTTGAGCAGGTAGCTGACCGGAACCCGCAGATAGGCTTCGCCGTCCTGCCGCAGGAAAAATCGCTCGCAGTCGCTGCGCCGCGGCCCGGGGCAGCGCTTGTCGGCCTGCAGGTCGCGCTCCAGCACGCTCCGGGCATAGGCCCCCAGGCGCTCCAGGGGAAACCGCACCCAGCTGTTTTCCCAGACCCCTTCGGGGTTTTCCGCCAGGTGGGCCGCCAGCTCCGAGACGCTGCGTCGCGAGGCGTCCCCCGTCAGGCTCCGCCGCAGCAGGTTGCGGTAGTAGTTGGACGCTTCGATCATCAGCGGCAGGTCGGCGGTCTGTTGCGAGCCGAGCACGGCGGTCTGCAGCTCGTTCTCCGAGCCGAGGGTCGCATCCCGGGCCCCAAACGGCAGAGAGGCGGCGAATCCTGCGGCGGAGGCAGCGTCGATATCCAGCAGGTCCGCGGCCTGGCGACAATCGAAGGGGGCTGTAGGCGCCGCAACCGGCTCCGGCACCACCCGGAGATGGGCGGTCTGTGGGCTCATGCTTACCTCCTATGATGGGGTGATGCCCCGCGGGGCCTATTCGGAGAAGGACACCGGCGGGGGCGGATCGGCGACCATGCCCGCGGCCGCGATGGGATAGTGTTTTCTTTGGGGCCGTTATCGGCCGCGAATATTTTGACATTGTGAGGTAAAGGTGAATTCTATATAAGCTTCGACGGAAGCGGCGGGTGAGGCGGCGTAAGGCCGGCCGGCACCAGGCCGAACCAAACCGAAAGCCAAGGAGGAGCGTTGCAATGGAATCCCGAATGCCGACCCGTGCGGAGGCCTTTGCGCTTCTGCAGAAGTACAACCGCAGCGACAGCCTGATCAAACACGCCCTGGCCGTGGAGGGGGTCATGCGCCACTTTGCACGCTTAAATGGCCAGGATGAGGAAAAATGGGGCATCGTGGGCCTGGTTCACGATCTCGACTACGAGCAGTTCCCCGAAGCGCACTGCCGCAAGACCGAGGAGATTCTCACCGCCGAGCAGTGGCCCGCCGAGCTCATCCGGGCGGTGGTCAGCCACGGTTGGGGCATCTGCTCGGAGGTCCGGCCCGAATCGCAAATGGAGAAAACCCTCTATGCCGTCGACGAACTCACCGGCCTGGTGACCACCACCGCCCTGGTGCGCCCCAGCCGCAGCGTGCTGGACCTGACCGCCCAGTCGGTCAAGAAAAAATGGAAGGACAAGCGCTTCGCCGCCGGGGTGGACCGCACCATCATCGACCGCGGGGCGGAGATGCTGGGCATGGAGCGCAGTGTGCTGATTACCGAGACCATCATGGGCATGCGGGCGGTGGCCGAGGTCATCGGGCTCACGGGGCAGGCGGGCACCCCATGAGAGCCCGCCGCCTGAACGCCGGCGCTGCAGCGCCCGGCCCGCCGGCCGAGGCGTTTCAGGCCAGCCGGGTGCTGGCGCTTTCGGTCTGCCATTTCATCCACGACGTCTATTCCAGCTTTCTGGCGCCGCTGTTGCCGCTGCTGATCGCGAAGCACTCCCTGTCGCTGGCCCAGGCGGGGTTTTTGACCACCATCATGCAGTTGCCGGCCCTGCTCAACCCCACCATCGGCACCCTGGCCGACCGCATGAGCATGCGCTGGTTTATCATTCTGGCGCCCACCCTGACGGCAGTGCCCATGAGCCTGATCGGGCTGGCGCCGTCGTATGCGGTCCTGCTGATCCTGATGTTCGCGGCCGGCATCAGTGTGGCGCTTTTTCACGTGCCCGCACCGGTGATGGTTTCGCGGCTCTCGGGCACCCGGGTGGGGCGGGGGATGAGTTTTTTCATGACCGGCGGGGAATTGGCCCGCTCCCTGGGCCCGTTGGCGGCGGTGGGGGCGGTGTCGGTGCTGGGGTTCGAGGGCTTTTACCCGGTGATGGGGGTGGGGCTGCTGGCCTCGCTCTGGCTTTACAGCCGTTTTGCGGACGTGCCCATCAAGATCGACGGGCGCAAGCGCGCCTCGATCCGCCAGGTGTGGCGTGAAACGCGTCACGTACTCCTGCCGCTGTCGGGCATTCTGACGGCACGGGGCTTTATGCATGCCGCCATGACGGCCTTCCTGCCGACGTTTATCCTCCAGGAAACCGGCAACCTCTGGCTGGCCGGGGCCGGCCTGACCATTTTCGAGGCCGCCGGGGTGGTGGGCGTCCTGGCGGCCGGCTCGCTGAGCGACAGCATCGGCCGCCGCCGGGTGCTGCTGGTCTCGTTGATCGGGGCCCCTGTGGGCCTTTTTCTCTTCACCTGGCTCAGCGGCTGGGCCCGGGTGGCCATGCTGGTTTTCACCGGGTTCACGCTGCTGTCCACCTCACCGGTGATGCTGGCGATCGTCCAGGAGCGGGCGGTCAAAAGCCCGGCGGCCGCCAACGGGCTCTACATGATGATCTCGTTCATGGCCCGGTCGGCGATCGTGGTGGGGGTGGGGTGGCTGGGAGACCTGATGGGGCTTCGCAACACTTACCTGCTGGCCGCCGCTCTGGGGATGTTGGGGCTGCCCTTCGTGTGGATGCTGCCCCGCAGTCGACGGGCCGTTGCAGCACCGGTGACCCCGTGACCGCCCGAATGAGGTTGACTTCTAAGGGTGATCACCGATAGCCGTCGGTGACACCGGCCTCGCTTTCAATGAAGGTCTGCAGTTTCTCGATGTGGCGGTTTTCCTCGGCGATGATGGCCTCCAACTGCTCCAGGGTCGCCGGGTCCTCGATGAACGGTTTGAGCATTTCGTAGAAAAGCACGGTATCCTCTTCGAACCCCACCGATACCGCCAGCAGCTGCGCGACCGTTTGCATGCGGGTGAAATCGGCATCCTTGAGGGAAAAGCTCTGGCCTGCGACGAGTTGGGTCAGCAAGCCCTGATTGAGCTCTTCCAGCACCGGCGTCCGAAAGGTGTCGACCGCCTCGCGGGCCTTTTCGGCAAACCAGACGGCATGACGCGCCTCCTCATCAGCCATCCACTCTAAAAGCGGCGCCAGCACCGGATGGGTGGTGCCGCGGGCGGCCGCGCGATAGGTCGCCTCACCGTTTTTTTCGATCTGAACGGCCAGATCCAGTATTTCTTTGATGGAAAACAAGGGCCACCTCTTTTCAGCTTTACGGGTTGGGGGCCGGCGGCAGTGCCGGCCGGGTCTGCGTTGAACCGAAGTTAACCCAAAGAGAAACCAAATGCAAACCGCCATCGGCCCCGTCGGTGTGAGTCTGAGCCCGCCCGGGGCCCCGTGACGATATAAAATTTGTGTTCTCGCAACGGTTCTGATAAAGGCTTGGTTTTTCCCGGCACGGAAAAGCCGTGCCGGGCTTTTTTCAGCCGCCCCCGAAAGGAGACCCGCAGCATGCCAGTGGATCAGACCCCCGACATCGACTTTACCGTTGATCGCAACAACCTCTACCTGGAAGAAGGCATCACCGATATGAAGGTGGCCTCCATCCGGCGCATGACCCCGGTGAAGCCCGACGGCTCGCCGGACCCCGGCCGTCCAACCGTTTTTATCGGTCAGACCCAGTTGATGACCCCCGACGGCCCCCTGCCGATTCAAAACAAGCTGGCGGCCGCAACCCTCACCGAAGCGATCGACAAGTTCCCCGCGGCCATGGCCAACGCCATGCAGCACGTGATTCAGGAACTGCGCCGGATGGAGCAGATGCATCAGCAGGAGAAGCAGCAGCAAAAGGATTCTCGGATCATCGTGCCGGGCCGCTAACCCCCCGGACCCAGCAGGTCCAGCCGGCGGTGCGCCAGAGCGGGCAGTTTTTCCCGCACGGCCGCAACCCGCCCGGCGCTCACCTGCCCGAAAATCAGGGCAGGCGCCTCGCCCGCGCCGGCCAGCGGCACACCGAAGGGGTCAAAGAGGGTGCTGCGGCCGCAGAAGGCCGGGCCCACCAGGTTGCAGCCGGCCACATAGCAGGTGTTTTCAATCGCCCGGGCGCGCAGCAAGGTCAGCCAGTGGTCCTCTTTCATGGCCCCCTGGTACCAGGCCGCGGCGACGATCACCAGCTCTACCCCCTGTGCGGCCAGGCAGCGAAACAGCTCGGGAAAGCGCAGATCGTAGCAGATGGCGAACCCCATCCTGATCCCGCCGAGGTCGATCACCGGCGGCAGGGCCGCGCCCGGCACCAAGATGTCCGATTCGCGGATGCTCAGGGCGTCGAAGAGGTGCAGCTTGCGGTAGGCCGCGACCAGCTGCCCCCGGGGCGAGAAGGTGAAGAGGGTGTTGAAGGCGCGGCCGGGGTGCGTCGACCCCTCCCAGCCGCCGGCAACCACGAAGATCTCATTATCGGCCGCAATTTGCGCCAGGGCGTCCCGGAAACGCCCCCCGTCAGCCGCCACCAGCTTTGCCGGCGGGTTGTCGGCGGTTGGCCGCGCCATGAACATCTCGGGCAAAACCAGCAGGCCGGCCCCGCCGGCAGCCGCCTGGCGGGCAAGCCTGCCGGCCGCTGCGATGTTTTTGGCGGGCTGCTGATCGGCATTCACCTGGGCCAGCGCAATCCGCACCTGAACGTCTCTGCCGTCTCCGTTGGCTTGCGATCCCGTCGTCATTTTTTAAACGCCTCCTTGCGCAGCCCCGCCTGTTTCATCTTGTTGTACAGCCCCCGGGGGTGAATCCCCGCAATCCGGGCGGTCTCGGCAACCCGCCCGCCAGTTTTCTTTAGCACCATTTCCAGATACAGCCGCTCGACCTGCGCCGACACCTCTTTCTGCACCTCGGGCAGGGTCTTGTTGAGCCATTCGGCAGCACCCCAGGTGACGCCGGAGAGTGCCGCGGAAGCGGCCGGATTGCCGTGAAAGACATTGGGCAGCTCGGCCATGTTGATCACGTCGGTTTTGCACAGCAGCATGGCCCGTTCGATCACATTCATCAGTTCGCGCACGTTCCCCGGCCAGTCGTAGTTGCAGAGCGCCTGGAGCGCCTGATCGGAGAGGCCGTTGATCTCACGACCGATTTTGTAGCGGAAAAAGGTGATAAAGCGCCGGACCATCGTGGGGATATCCTCCCGGCGGTGGCGCAGGGGCGGAATCGTGAGGGTCAACACACTCAGGCGGTAGTAGAGATCCTGCCGGAAGTTGCCCCGGGCGACCTCCGCTTCCAGGCTGCGATTGGTGGAGGCAATCACCCGCACATCCAGCCGGATGGTTTTTTCCCCGCCCACCGGCCGCACCTCGTAGTCCTGCAACACCCGCAGCAGCTTGGCCTGCAGGTGCAGTGGCATCTCCCCGATTTCATCTAGAAAAATGGTGCCGCCGTGGGCCAACTCAAATGCCCCCCGCCGATACCGGATAGCCCCGGTGAAGGCGCCCTGCTCGTGACCGAAGAGCTCGCTTTCCAGTAGATTTTCGGGCATCGCCGCCGTGTTGAGCGAAACAAACGGACCGACCGAACGGGGGCTTTCGGCGTGGATGGCCTTGGCCAGGTGCTCTTTGCCGACGCCGGTTTCACCTAACAGCAGAATCGGTGAGTCGCTCGGAATGACCTGGTGCACCTCTTCCATGAAAAGCTGCATGGCCTGGCTTTCGGAAACGAAGTCCGAAATTTTCGGCTTTTCCAACCCGCGGCGGTCAAAGCGTCTGCGCATAATGAGTTGGCGCCGGGACTCCAGGGTCGTCTCCATGGCCTCGACCATGCTTTTTTTTGAAATCCCGGCATAGAGCACCACGTCGGCCCCGGCCGCCGCCAACTGGGCATGCTCCTCGGCGGAATCACTGTCATGGATGATCACGGTGGTGGGGCTTTCGGGCAGCTCGTTGAGAATCGTGATGCCATTGTCGGCCGGCCGCAGCAGAAGCGATTCGCTGATCACGATCACATCACACCCGCTGCAGAGCACCTTCTGCCAAACCGTGCGCTGCTGGCCGAAGGACTCCACGCGCACGTCGTATTCCGCGAGCTTGCGCTCCAGATAGCGCTGCAAACCTCTGTCTTTGAGGGCCAAGCCCAACCGAATCAGCACCGCCGCCTCCCCCCGTTAACGGCAACCCCATACCGATTTTCCGTTGGGGTGTTGCCGTCCGCTTTAAGAATAAAATTACCGGTTTTATCCTGCCCACCGGCTGTCCCTGGAAATTGTCGTTAACACAATCCCATTGAAAATAATAGACAAAAGACCTTTACAGCCGGTCCCTGGGCGCCGACACGGAATTTGCCGGAAGACCGGCCCTGTTACCAGCAATTAATTACCATTTTTAGCGTTAATTGGCAATCCAATGCCGTTTTTGGCCTGAAAAATAACCCCGATACCGCGCATGTTTTGAAAAAAATACTGTTTTTTTAGATGTTTTTAATTTTTTGGGCGCAATGGCACACTCATTGCTGAGGCCTGGCAGGCCTGCGGGCAACGCACCGCGGTACCCCTTTCACCCTGAGATCCCGGGCGGCCTCCGCCAAACCGGAATCAACGCCATTTGGCCCATCGCGTTGCATGACACGGGAGTGCACCATGATCGAAGTCAGCGTATGTCGCGACCTGAGGGAAGCCAAACGCCACTGGCAGCGCCACTGGCCCCAGCAGTGTCTGTTTGATCTCTGGCCTGTGAGGGCCTGCTTTCAGGCCGAGTTCAACAACAGTCCGTATTTCCTGATCGCCTCCCGCCGGGGCAGCTTCTGCGGCATGCTGGCCCTCAGCTGGATCGACGAAAAGCAGTGCTTCGGCCATTTTCCGGGGGAGCTCTGGGAGGGCAAAACCTGGCTGGAGCAGAACAAAATTCCGGCCAGCGACCCGGCGGTGGCCGGTGCCCTGCTGGACCAGGTGCCGGCCGCGGCAAAGATCCGCTATCTGACCCAACCGCCCGGTCTGGCGGCGGCAGCGGAAACCGTCGATGAGATCGGCTACCTTTTTTTCCCGGGGCAGTACGACTACTGTTTCCCGGCTTACCTGCAAAGTTTTTCGGGAAAATCACGCAAGAAAATGCGGGTCGAGCTGGACCGCCTGAAGGCCCGGGGGGTGTCCTGGCGCCATGACAATTTTGCCGATGTCGACCGGATGTTCCGCCTCAACCTGGAAAACTTCAAGGAATACTCCTACTTCAGCGACGACCGCTTTTTGCGGGCCTTTGAGAACCTCGCCTCCTGGCTGCAGGCCAAGGACCTGCTGCGGGTAACCACCGTCCTGATCGGCGGCGAGGTGGCCGCGGTGGATATCGGCGCCGTCCGGGGCGCCACCTACACGGTCCTGGCCGGCGGCACGCACCCTGAATTTGCGGGCGTCGCCAAGCTGATCAACCTGCACCATCTTGAATGGGCCTGCCGGCAGCGCTTTGCCGAGGTGGACTTTCTGTGCGGCGAATTCAACTGGAAAAACCGGTTTCACCTGACCCCGCGGCCCCTGTTCCAGGTCTGGAACCAGCAGGCCCAGGACGCGCGGCCCACGGTGGCGGCCCCGGCAGTGGCCTGTGCCGCTTAGCCCGCGCGTCCTGGTGGTCGGCACCACCCCGGACTACATCGACTGGATCCGGCAGAGCCGGGCCGACGGCGCCCTGTTTTTGACGGACCCCGCCCTACGTCGCCGTGCCCACGAGCCCGCACCAAGGCCGGAGGAGGAAATTCTCTGCGACCTGTCCGACCACGGCCGGCTGCGCCAAGCGCTGCACGGCCACACGCAGCGTTGCGGGCAGCAGGTGGTGGGAGTCGCCGCTTACGACTGCGAATCCATGGAGCCGGCCACGCGGCTGGCGGCCGAATTGGGGCTGCCGTACCCGTCGCTGCAGGCCGTCCGCAACTGTCGCGACAAGCACCTTTGCAAGACCCTCTGGGAGCGCCAGGGGCTCGGCTGCCCGAAATCCCGCCTGGTCCGCTCACCGGCCGATGCCGCCCGGTTCGTGGGAGAGCTCGGCCGCCCCTGCGTCCTCAAGCCCCTCAGCGGAAGCGGCAGCGAGCTGATCTTTCGCTGCGAGAGCGCCCAGGCATGCGCGGCCGCTTTTGAAACGATCGCAAGCGGCCTGCGAGAGCGCCGCTCACACCGCCTTTACGCGGCCACCTGCCCAGCGGACGCGCCGGAGATCCTGGCCGAGGAATGGATCGAGGGCGAGGAGTTCAGCTGCGATTTCAGGGTTGAAAACGGCCGCGCAACGCTCATCCGCCTGACCCGCAAGATCCTCTCCGAGGGCGGGCCCTTCGGCACCGCCGGGGGGTATTTTCTCTCCACCGTGCCCCCCGCCGCCGTTGGCCCCGACAGCCTGCCGCAAACCCTTTACCGCAGCGCCGCGGCTTTAGGACTGGAGCGGGCGGTCTGCATGCTGGACTTCAAGGTTCAGGATGGACAGATCGTTCTGCTGGAGCTGGCCCCGCGCCCCGGCGGGGACTGCCTGCCGTTTCTGCTGCGCCGCTGCTGGGATCTTGACATCCTGGGGGGCTTCCTGGATTTCTGCGCCGGGCGGCCGGTGGACTTCACCCCCACAGCCGGGGCCCGGCCCTGTGTGGGGTTGCGGCTGCACGCCCCCGGGGGGGGGACCCTCAAGCGCCTGGATGCAGGCCTGCTGGCGCAGGACCGGCGCGTGCGCGAAATCCACCTGACGCGCCAAGTCGGCGAGCGGGTCCGGATGCCCCCCGCGGACTACGATTCCTGGCTCCTGGGGCATGTCATTTTCGAACCCGACCCGGGCCTCGACCCGGCCGTCCAATGCCGGAGGCTGGCGGCAAAACTTGTAGTGGAAATGGTTACCCCCTGATGAGCGTCGACCCGTTGCAACTGCTCCCGAAGTTCCAGGCGACTCTTGCCCGGAAAACGCCCCTGCTGCCCCCCGCGGAACTCCAGGCCTTTGTGGCTTACCACTTCGACCGGCGGGAGGTTTACCTCGGGGCCCTTGACCGACAACCGGCCCCGCTCTACCTCCAGGAGTCGGCAGTGCTCAGGCAGCGGGCGCACCAGCTCAAGCAGGCGTTCCGGGCGGTGCTGCCGGATGTATCCTTCTACTACGCCGTCAAGAGCAACAACCAGCCGGACATCTCGCGGATCCTGCTGGCATCCGGGTTCGGCCTGGATGTCTCCAGCGGGCTGGAGCTGGAAATGGCGTTAACCCTGGGGGCCCGCGACATCGTGTTCAGCGGGCCGGGCAAAACCGCCGCGGAGCTTCGGCTGGCGGCCGCCCACGCCGATCGCGTGGTGGTCCTGCTGGACAGCTTCGGCGAGCTGCAGCGGCTGGAGGTTATCGCGGCGGCAATCAACCGCCGGGTGCGCTGCGGGGTGCGCCTGACGGTGAACCCTGAAGGCCTCTGGCGCAAATTCGGGATTCCCCCCGAAAGCCTGCCGGCCTTTTGGCAGGAGGCCCGCCGCTGCGCGCACATCCGCCTCCAGGGGCTGCAGTTTCACTCCAGCTGGAACCTTGCGCCGGACAACCAGGTGGCCTTCATCCGTCTGCTGGGCGGGGTGCTCGCCGACCTGCCGGCGGCCGCGCGCGCCGAAATCGCGTTTATCGACATCGGCGGCGGCTATTGGCCCCCCCAGGGCGAATGGCTGCAGCCGACGGCAACCCCGCAGGGCCAGCTACTGGCGGCCCTCGAGGAGCCGCCGGGCGCCCCGCAGACCCACCACCGCCTGGCCGCAACCCCCATCGCGGTGTTTGCCGACCAGATCGCCGACGCGATCCGCCGGCACATTTTCAACGTCCTTGCCTGCCGGATCTGCCTGGAGCCGGGCCGCTGGGTCTGCAACGATGCGGTCCACCTGCTGATCTCAGTGGTGGACAAGAAAGCGCCCGACCTGGTGATCACCGATGCCGGCACCAACGCCGTCGGCTGGGAGCGCTTCGAAAGCGACTATTTTCCGGTCCTGAACCTGAGCCGCCCGGCGCTGACGGAAAAACCCTGCCACATTCTGGGCTCCCTCTGCACCCCGCATGACGTCTGGGGCTACCTGTACTTCGGCGCCGACATCCAGCCGGGCGACATCCTCATGATCCCCACCCAGGGCGCCTACACCTACAGCCTGCGGCAGAACTTCATCAAGCCGCTGCCGGCAGTGCTCACCATCTGATAAGACCGCTACGGGCGCAGGCCCCGACAAACCCCAAAACCGAAGAGCGGCTTGGAGTACGCCTGTGCCACACACCGGGAAAGCCGGCCTGAGCCCTGCCATTTCCCACCCGGCGCTGTGGGCCGCGGGGCGCAAAGGCACAATCAGGCGGGAGGGAAATCGAGACGGACAGTCGTCCCCTGCCCCTCCTCGCTTTCGATCTTGATCTGCCACCCGAAACGGCTGCACAGGCGACTCACAATGGACAATCCCAGGCCGAACCCCTGGCTGTCCTTGCCGCGCACGTGGGGCCGAGTCAACGAATTCAAAGATACCGCCGCGATACCGGGCCCGGAATCGGCAACTTCGATGTGATCCCGGCGCAGCGTTACGCGGACCTCACCTCTCATGGTGTAAAGGGCGGCATTGCGGATCAGGTTGGCGATGGCGATGCGCAGCGCCGCTTCAGGGCCTGCAACGATGGGATCCTCATCCGCAATGATCTTGATTTCAACCATTTTGTTGGTCAGCAACGGCTGGAGGCCGCCAACAATTTTTTCGACCAGGGGCCGCAGCGCACAAGGCTGGGTGGATTCATTGGCCTCCTCCTCGCGCGCGAGCCACAGAAAGGTTTCGATGGTGACCGCCATCTCCCGGGCCGCCCGGGCAATCCGATCAACCGGCCCCCTGACATTCTTTTCCCCCGGCGCCACCGATTGCTGCAGCAATTCCACCGCCCCCTGGATCACCGTCAGCGGCGTGCGCAGCTCATGGCTCGCATCCCGGGTGAACTGGCGCTCCCGCGCCACAAAGGCATTGATCCGTTTCATGAGGTTTTCCAGGGTCCTTGCCAAAAACCCGATTTCATCCTCTGCAAACTGACCTGAAAATTCGGTGGGGAGATTTTCCGGGCCTGAACGCTGCACCGTTTCGGCCAGTTTGCGAAGTGGTGTGAAGACCCGGTTGGCCGAAAGCAGGCTGATAATCACGCCGACAGTTGCAACCACGCCGAATCCGGCCAGCAGAATCAAAACGAGGGTGACGGGGCGCTCCTCGGCCACCTGCAGATCCCCGACATCGAAGAGGAGATAGAGTTTGCGGTTTTCCCCCGGGAGTTGCCGAACCCCGACGTGGTAGGCCTCCGGCCCCCTGAGGCCATCGATCCCGCTGGTTTCATAAAACCCGTCATCCAATCCCCGAACCATCGCCCGAACCCATTCGGGCATATTCTCGGTGCCGACATACCCGCTGATGTAGTGCGACCACGGCGGGGCCGCGTTGCGGTCCTGCCGATAGCGGCTGATGAAATCCTCCACCTCCGTCTGAAGGCGGGTATTGAACAGGCTGTCCTCGACGTGATTGAGCAGTCCGAAAACCAGAAGACCGTATATGGCCACCAAGCCGGCACCGAAAACACAAAAGTACGCCACGATGCGAAAACGCAGCTTATTATGAAAGGTTTTCATCGCATGCCACCATTTTGTAGCCGATGCCGTGCATGGTGTGCAGCAGGGGGTTGGGGAATGGTTTATCGATCTTGCGCCGCAGGGTGTAGATGTGGCTGCGCAGGGCATCGCTGCCGGGAACCATGTCGCCCCACAGGGCATGTTCAATTTCCTGACGGGAAACCACCCTGGGGGAGGCCTGCAGCAACAGTTTCAAAATTTGAAGGCAAACCCGATTGAGTTCGATCAAGCGTCCTGCAGTGGAAAGACGAAAAAAGCGCTGCCCAGATAATTGACCCCGGAGGCGGTGCCGATAGCCGCAAGTATGGCCATTTGCGGCGGCCAACCCGCAATTTGGGTCAAGGAGGCCAGCACCCCGCCCCGCAGAAAGAGCGCTAACGCGGCAACCAGCATAAATGCAAGGTAGTGGCGGGCCGTCAGATAAATCGGCGCCCCGCCCTTTTTTCGGAAGGACCAGGTGCCATTGAGAATAAAATTACTGCACGCCGCAGCCAGGAAGCTGAGGAAGTGCGCACTTCCCAGTCCAAACCCCGCGCGGGTGAGGAAGTGAAACAACCCGAAATCAAGCACAAACCCCAACAACCCCACCAGGGCAAAGCGAAACCCACTGCAGACCGAGAGGTTGCCCCCGGCCATGGTCATGAGCTGCCGGAGGTAGCAGAAGACCACCCCCCGACACAGCTTGGATTCACCCGCCGTGCGGTCATGAAAAGTGAAGGGGACCTCTTCGACCCGCCAGCCGCTGCCGCCCGACACCATCAGCTGGAGGCCGATTTTGAATCCCGGCAACGTATCGGACAGGCCGGTGAGCCGACTGCGATGGACGGCAAAAAAACCGGACATCGGGTCCCGCACATCTGTCAACAGCCGGGCCGTAACCGTGGCAAGACCCGAAGCCGCACGCCTGGCCAGCGGCCAGTTCGACACCGCCCCGCCCGATACCTAGCGGCTGCCGACGGTCATATCGCAACGGTCGCGCTGGAGGGGTGCGACCAGCTGCGGAATCGCTTCGGGCGGATGGCTTAAATCGGCATCCATGACCACAACGATTTCACCTACGGCAACCCTGGCGCCTTCGACCACCGCAGCGGCCAGTCCGTTTTTGCCCTTGCGGTGGATCAGGCGGACGGGGTGGGCTGCCTGCCAGAACCGTATGCGCTCCCGCGTACCGTCGGTGGAGTCATCATCGACGAAAACCACTTCCGTTTCTGCCGTTGGCGATCTTCCCGCCTTGAAGATCCTTTTCAGCAAAGGATCGATGTTGCCTGCCTCATTCAAAGTCGGAATGATGATGGATACCATAGACATCGGGCTCACCCGCGCTGACCCGGCTTTAAGACGCAGGGATATGGTTTTAGCGCGGAACGACGGCGAAATTCAGACGGACTCCCAGCTCCGCCCGCCATTTGCAACCAACGCTATCTGAAGGCAGGTGAAGAAAGCGTGAAGGAAGTGTAAAAAAAATGTGAAAACATGCGGGAATTGCGCGTGTTGGCGTCCGGCACCATCCAAGGCCCCCGGCGCGCAAAAAACTGTTGTAAAAAAACCGCGGCGAATTTAAATTTACGAAGACAGTGCCGCCCGGCCAGAAACCGCTCAGATGACGTTTTTTGCAAACTCTCCCATATCCGGCGCTGGGCGCACCCCTCAAGACCGCCGGCGCCCGGCTGTGCCGTGCGTTTTCCAGGGCGCTGGGAAAAGCGAAGAGGGCCCCATGGACCATTTGAGACGCCCCGGAGCAGAAACCCACTTCACCCGCGGCGCCGCTTTTTGCCTCGCCCTGCTGGCGTGTCTGGCGGCCGCGGTGGGCTGTGTGGCCCCGCAACACCCGCCGCAACCCCTCCCGGAGCCGGTGCAGGAGGTTTTTCAGGGGGCCTGGTTCGAAATCACCTACCCGGCGGGGTTCACACCGGCCCCCTCGCTGGCCAGCAGCACGGCCGAGGGAGTCGACAGCGCAGCCTTCATCTCACCGGATGGCAGCGTGTCCTTTTACGTTTACGCCCCCCAGTGGGGCGGTGAGCCCACCGACATCGCCCTGGACCCCCTGCACGAAACCCTTGTCTCAGAAAACAGGGCGGTCCAAAACAACCGGGAGATTCACTGGCTGACGATCTGCGCCAAAGATGGCGGCTATTGCCGCGCCTACCAGGACACACGCACCCAACAAGGGTCGGTGCGAACCGTCCTGGGCATCAAATACCGCGATGAACAAGCGCGGCAGCGCTATCTTCAGGATTACCTCAGATTTCGCAACTCCCTGGAGCAGTTCGCGGACTGAAAGCCGCCCGCCGGATTCACCGGCCGGGCGGATCGTTTCCCGGACACCCAGCACCCGGAAGGAGGCCGCCAATGAGAGCAATCGCCGTTCGTTTAGTGCAGGAGGCCCTGGCCGCAGAGAGGCACTTACTTGGTGAGGTTGACGGCCGGCTCGGCCCGCAGACCTACGATGCCGTGAACGCGGCGCTCACAAAACGCAGCGCCGCGCTGCCGGCGGACTGGAACACCTGGGCAAACCGCCGCCGGTGCGTCGCCATGCTGCAATTGCTCTGCAAGGAGCAGGATATCGCGGTGGGCCAAATCGACGGGCTGTGGGGGCCCCAGACCGAATACGCCTGCGACATGCTGGCTTATCACCGCGAACACGGCGCGCTGCCGCCCCCCTTTCGGGATGAGACGCCCCTGGACGTCAACCCCAACGGCTGGCCGCGCCAGAATCAAGCGGAGCTCGAGCGGTACTACGGGGAGATCGGCAAAAACCAGACGATGCTGTCGCTTCCCTATCCCCACCGTCTGTCCTGGGACCTCAGAAAAACCGTAAAGTCCTTCTCGTGCCACGAAAAAGTGCACGACAGCGCCTTGCGGGTGCTGACGCGGGTGCTGGGGCACTATGGCCCGGAGCGCATTACGGCGCTGCGCCTGGACCGCTGGGGCGGCTGCCTGAATGTGCGCAAGATGCGCGGCGGCACCCGATGGTCGATGCACGCCTGGGGGATCGCCATCGATTACGACACCGAATTCAACGGGTACAACTGGGGGCGCGACCGGGCGACCCTGGCCGGGCCGGAGTACGACGCCTGGTGGCGCTTTTGGGAGGAGGAAGGCTGGGTCAGCCTCGGCCGCACCCGGAATTTCGACTGGATGCACGTCCAGGCGGCCAAACTCTGACAGTTTTACAAAGGAAAAACTTCGATGGCGACATTTGAAACCTATGACCCGGGGGACTACTACGATGAACTGATCGCCGCCGACGGCCACCCCCGACCCGGGGCCCAGCTGCTGGTGGACAAGATCATGTCGCTGCCCCCTGGGGAGCTGGCCCTCCGTCAGAAGGCGGCCGAGGCGCTGCTCCTCAAAATGGGCATCACCTTCAATGTCTACGGCCGCGACGAGGGCACCGAGAAAATCTTCCCGTTCGACATTATCCCGCGGATCGTTTCCGGCAGCGACTGGCAGCAGATCGAAAACGGGTTGAAGCAGCGGATCTTCGCCTTGAACGCGTTCATCCAGGATATCTACAACCAGAAAAAAATCCTCAAGGACAAGGTGGTGCCCGAAGACCTGATTCTCACCAGCCGCACCTACCGCAAAGAGTGCGAGGGCTTCACCCCGCCGCGGGGGGTCTGGTGCCATGTGACTGGCACCGACCTGGTGCGCGACCGCGACGGGCGTTTTTATGTCCTGGAAGACAACCTGCGCTGCCCCTCGGGCGTCTCCTACGTGCTGGAGAACCGGCAGGTGCTCAAGCGCACCTTTCCCCAGGTGTTCGAGGCCTCCCGGGTGCGGCCGGTGGACGATTACCCCACCAAGCTGCTGGAAACGCTCACAAACCTCGCCCCGGAACACGTGCAGTCGCCCACCATCGGGGTGCTGACCCCCGGCATTTACAACAGCGCCTACTTCGAGCACTCCTTTCTCTCTCAGCAAATGGGGGTGGAGCT
>JBAPYE010000394.1:0-4628 GCA_049284575.1 Desulfobacterales bacterium | reverse complement strand
TGAGTCGGTGTTCGATGAGGTAGATCGCCAGGTCGAACTCGGCGTGCACCCGGCGGATGATCTCCATCATCTGGACCAGCTCCTCGGGGTTCATGCCGGCGGTGGGTTCATCCAGGAAAAGCACCTTGGGCTCTATCGCCAGGGCCCGCGCCAGCTCCACGCGCCGCTGGGCGCCGTAGGGCAGGTTGACCACCACCTGCTCGGCCAGGTGATCGATCCCCACCAGCTCGAGCAGCGCGTGCGCCCTGGCTTCGATGGCGGCCTCCTCGCGGTGGCGTTTGGGGGTGCCGAAAAAGGCCCCCACCAGACCGTAGGAGATCCGCGAATAGCGGGCCAGCTTGACGTGCTCGAGGACCGTCATGTGGCGCCAGAGGCAGAGATTCTGGAAGGTCCGGGCCAACCCCAGGGATGCGATCCGGTGGGGCGGTTTTCCGGTGATCTCCTGCCCGTCCAGGCGGATGTGCCCCTCGGTGGGGGTGTGGATGCCGGTCAGGAGGTTGAAAACGGTGGTTTTGCCGGCCCCGTTGGGCCCGATCAGGCCCCGGATCTGGCCCGCCTCCAGGGACAGGTTGTAATCGTGGACGGCCCGCAGCCCGCCGAAGAAATGGGTCATGTGATCGACCTGGAGCAGTGCCATGCTACACCTCTTGATCGGGGTTCAGTTTGGGTTGCACGAGTTTGCGGACATCGAATTCCCGAAAGGCGAGCAGCCCGGTGGGTCGGAAAATCATGACCAGGATCAGCATCAGCGGAATGATGATCCATTTGAAGAGTTCCAGCGGCCGGAGGGCCTCGCCGAGCAGGCTGAGGCTGACCGCCCCGACGATCGAGCCGTAGACGGAGTTCAGGCCCCCGAAATAAACCATCGCCAGGACCTCGGCCAGCTTCTGCAGCCCGAAGCTGCCCGGGTTGACGTAGCGCAGCACATGGGCGAAGAGCCCGCCGGCAACCCCGGCCCAGAAGGCCCCGAAGAGAAAGGCGACCATTTTGGTGCGCCGGGTGTCGACCGTCATGGCATCGGCGGCGATTTCGTCGTCCCGCACGGCGTTGAGCGCCTTGCCCAGGGTGGAGCGCACGAAATTGTTGATGATCCAGATGCAGGCCGCGGCCCAGGCGAACACGGTGGGCAGACTGGCGTAGTTGGGCTGGCTGCCCAGGCCCCGGGGACCGCCAATAATTTCAAGATTCTCGATCATGCTCTTGACGATGAACATGAAGGCCAGGGAGATGATCGCGAGGTAGTCGCCGCGGGTGCGGAAAGACGGAATGGCGATCACCAGGGCCCCCAGCGAGGCCACCGCGCCGGCGACGACCAGCACCAGCGGGAACATGAAGGGCCCCAGCGCCGCGGGCAGCAGGGCCTCGCCGAACTGCTTGTCCTTGGCGAAAAAGACCAGCGTCATCACCGAGGCCGCATAGGCCCCCAGGGCCATGAAGGCCGGGTGGGAGCAAGAGAATTCGCCCATGTAGCCGTTGATCACATTGAGGCTCAGGGTGAGCATGACGGCGATCAGGGTCAGTTTCAGGGTCAGCGCCCGGTAGGCGCTCAGATCGGACCACAGGTGCAGGGTCCCGTAGAAAAGCGCCAGGTGGACCAGCACCGAGACCGCCACGGGCGCTTGAAGCAGAAAAGCGGCCAGGCGGTTGGCCGGACGCGCCAGCAGACGGCTTACCAGCAGCAGCGGCAGCCCGTAGATCAGGGTGATGAAGACCACCGTGCTGGGTATCAGCGGGGGCTGCTTTAAGACTGTCAAAAAGCCGAAGAGCACCGGGACCTTGGGAAGACCCAGGAGATCGGCCAGTTGGGGGCCGAAGAAGTGCTCCAGCACCACCGCCGCCAGGCCGCCGCACAGCCAGGCCAGGAGCGGCACGCGGGCAAAAGCCCTGCGCCATCTTTTTTTGAGGCTGCCCGAGGCCGCCGGTGGGTTACCGCTATCTGTATTCATAATTCTAAGCATTCCCTTTTGTGGAAATCCTCCGCTGGGCCCGCCTGCAACCCGCCGGCGAGCCGGCCGACGGCCGTCACAGGCGCAGGCGCGCGCTGTAGGCTTCGCCGAAGAAGCCGTGGGGCCGGAAAACCAGGATCAGCAGGATGATCGAGTAGGCGATCAGGTCCCGCAGGGTCGAGGGGAAGATCATGGCAACGAAAATTTCGATGAACCCCAGCAGAAAACCGGCCAGGGTGGCGCCCAGGATCGACCCGCGGCCCCCGAGGATGGCGGCCACGAAGGCTTTCCAGCCGAACACGATGCCCATGTAAGGGTCCAGCACCGGGTAGGCGACGCCGAAAAGGATGCCGGCGGCCGCCGCCAGGGCCGACCCGATCGCGAAGGTGAGCGCCGCGATGGTGTTCAGCGGGACTCCCATCAGCGGAACGACCACGTAATCGAAGGCCATCGCGCGCATGGCCATGCCCCACTTGCTGCGGCTGACGAACTGGTGCAGGGCGACCATCAGGGCCAGCGAGACCACCACGATCATGATCTTCTTGTTGGTGACGTAGACGCCGCCGAAATTGTAGGTGACCGAATCGATCAGGCTGGGGAAGCTGACCCGCCGGGCGCCCAACAGCGCCAGGTTGCCGGTCTCGAGGATGATGCCGATCATCAACCCGGTGATGGCCGCCGAAGCCCGCGGGGCGTCGCGCAGCGGGCGGTAGCCGAGGCGCTCCACCAGGACCCCCACGAAAGATGTCAAAAACATGGATATCAGGATGGTGAGCACCAGGATCACCCAGTTGGGCAGGGCCAGCATCCCCATGGCCGCCAGCGCGGTGAGCCCGGTGGCCACCCCGAAACCGATGTAGGCCCCCACCATGAAGATGTCGCCATGGGCAAAATTGAAGAGCATCAAAATGCCGTAGACCATGGAGTATCCCAGTGCGATCAGGGCATAGAAACTCCCCCACTGCAGGGCATTGACCAGGTTCTGGAGGAAAAACGTCATGGGTTGACTCCTAGACGGGACGCCGCGGCGCAAAATCGGCGGGCTGCCGACAGATGACGGGGGCGGGCCGCGCATAGTCGCTTCGGCCCGCCCCCGGGTATTCGGCTGCAGGGTGATCGCAGGGGTGGGCGGCCGGCGGGGTCACCGCCCCCTGCCCACCCCCGCCGACCGATCGGCCCTTTCAGCTTATGGGCAAACGGACTTGTAGAAGGCGTATTCGCCCTGGTCGCTGATCTTGACGATCACGGCACACTTGATGGGGTCGCCCTCCTCGGTAAAGGTCATTTTGCCGGTGATGCCGTCGAATTCCTGGACCTTGGCCATCGCGTCGCGCACGGCCTTGCGGTCTTTTTCAATATCACCGGTGAGCCCATCGAGGCTCTGGATGGCGGTCTGGACGATTCCCAGCGAGTCCCAGGTCAGGGCCGCCACATCGTCGGGCACATAGCCATGTTTTTGCTGGTAGCGATCGATGAACGCCTTGGTGGCACCCGTGGCGCCGGCTGCGGCGTAATGGGTGCTGAAGAAAAGGCCGTAGCAGTCCTTGCCGCAGAGCTCCACGGTCTCGGCGGATCCCCAGCTGTCGCTGCCGACGATCGGTTTGTTCCAGCCCAACTCATGGGCCTGCTGAACGATCAGGGCCACCTCATTGTAGTACTGGGGGGTGAACAGCACTTCGGCCCCCGACTGGATGATCTTGGTCAGCTGGGAGCTGAAATCGGCGTCCTTGGTGGTGAAGCTCTCGAAGGCCACCACAGAACCGGGGCCGTGCACCTTTTCCCAGGCTTCCTTAAAGAACTCGGCCAGCCCCTTGGGATAGTCGCTGGCCACGTCATAGAGCACGGCGGCCTTGGTGAAACCGAACTCCTCGGTGATAAAATTGGCCAGCACCGGCCCCTGGAAGGGGTCCAGAAAGCAGCCGCGGAAGACAAAGGGGCGGTCCTTGGTGGCGTCGGGGTTGGTGGACCAGGGGGTGATCATCGGGGTGGCGTAATTGTTGGCGACATCCCCGGCGGGGATGGCCTGCTTGGAGGACTGGGGGCCGACAATCACCAGCACCTCGTCCTCCGTGATCATCTTGGTGTTGACCGTGACGGCCGATTCGGCCTTGGCCTCGTTGTCCTCGATCACCAGTTCCACGGGATACTTCTTGCCGCCGATCTCCAGACCGCCGGCGGCCATGATATCCTCCAGCCACATCTGGGCGGCGAACTTGGTGCCCTCGCCGACCTTGGGAATGTCGCCGGTGATCGGGGCGTTGATGCCCACCTTGATGGTCTGTTCAGCGGACCAGCCAAAAGGCGAAAATACCAGCACCGCCACCAGGGCGACCCCTACCGCTACAAAACTTTTTCGCATCACGACCTCCTTCTCTCATCCATCGGTTGCAGTCAACGGCCGTCGAGCGACAACGCCCCGGCCGGCCCTCCGCTGGTCGCGCCTCCTCCACCAGGGGGACCCGTTTCCTAAAGATAGGAAAATTTCGAGGCAAAATAGCATGGCAGGGTGAGGAATTCAACTGACAATCCGAGGGCCGCAGCACCGGGGTCATGAGCGGTGTACACTTCCAAAGGTTTTAGCCACTATCCCCGCAGGTGCGACTGTTTGAGCCTCAGGGCCCGCCGGCTGCGGGAAGCGCAGGGCAGCCCGAAGGTCCCAGGGCGAGGCCGGTTTCTTTTGAC
>JBAPYE010000393.1:0-10398 GCA_049284575.1 Desulfobacterales bacterium | reverse complement strand
CCCAGGTAGGCCCGTTTGACCTGCGGGTCGTTGCGAATCTTTTCCGGCGGGCCCCATGCCAGCAGCTGACCCTGGTGGAGGACGACGATCTGGGAGGCCAACGCAAAGACGACCTTCATGTCGTGCTCGGTCAGGCAGAAGGTGGTGCCCGAAGTGTCCGCCAGGGTCTTGATCAGACGAATCATGCGATCGGTTTCCTCGGGGTTCATGCCGGCGGTGGGCTCGTCCAGCAGCACCAGTTTGGGCTCGCGCGCCAGGACGATCGCCATCTCCACCAGGCGCTTGTCGCCGTAGGCCAGCTCACGCGCCGGGCGGTGGGCGGCGGCCGCCAGGCCGATGCGTTCCAACTGCTGCGCGGCCTGGCGGTAGACCGCCTTTTCAGCGGCCAGGGGGCGCCAGAAATTCGCGGCCCGACGGTGCAAGAGCAGCAGGGGGACGGCCACGTTGTCCAGCACGCTGAGCGCCGGAAAAATGTTGGTGATCTGAAAGGAGCGCACCAGCCCCAGCGGGGCCACCCGATGGGCCGGCATCCCGGTGATATTGCGGCCGTCGAACACGACGCGCCCTTCGCTGGGGGCGAAGCGGCCGGAAATCAGGTTGTATAAGGTGGTCTTGCCCGCCCCGTTGGGGCCGATCAGAGCGGTGAGGGCGCCTTTGGGGATTTCCAGGGAGATGCGGCTGAGCACCTGGAACTTTCCAAAGTGATGCGAGAGATTTTGTACCTCGAGGAGCGCGGTTGCGGTCATGGTTCGGGCCTCCGGGGTCGGCGATGGCGGCCCGCCAAGAGTCCGGTGATGCCCTTGGGGAAGAAAAGGACCACCACGATCAAAACGGTCCCCAGGACGAGCATCCACCTTTCGGTAAACAGGGTGATGAACTGCTCCAGCAGGAAAAAGACCGCAGCGCCCACCGCCGGCCCCAGGAAAACCCCGCTGCCGCCGAGGATCGTCATCAGCGCCGGTTTGGCGGAAAAGGTCCAGTGCAGGTAGTCGGGGCTCGCCAGACTGTTGAAAAAACAGAACAGGGTGCCGGCCAGGCCGCCCAGCGTTCCGGCAATGACGAAGGCCGTCAGCCGCACCTGCTGAACCCGGCCGCCGACGAAGGCGAAACGCTCCTTGTTTTCCCGCACGGCCGTCAGGATCAGCCCGAAGGGCGAGCGTCTCACCTGCCAGAGCAGCAGCGCGCCCAGGAGGCTAACCGCCAGGGTGAAGAGGTACAGGCTGACGGGTGAATAGAGGCTGATCGCCACCCCCGGCAGCCGCAGGGGCGGCAGCGCGAGCAGCGGCAGACCGTCGCTGCCGCCGGTCACCGCACGCCAGTTGTGGGCGAGGGTAAAGAGCATCATTCCGAACCCGAGGGTCAGCATGGCAAAGAAAATCTCGTCGCGCCGGACGCACAGGTAGCCGACCGCCAGGGCTGCCAGGGCCGCGGCGCTGCTTCCTATCAGCAGCGTGAGCCAGACCGAGCCGCCGCCGCCCTGAAGGTATAGGGCGGCGGCAAAGGCCCCCACGCCAAAAAACCCTCCCTGACCGAATGACAGCAGCCCCGCGGCGCCGAACAGCAGGTTGAAGCTGAGGGCAAAAAGGCTCATGATCAGAATCTCGGTCAGCACCAGGGTCCAGTAGGTGGGCAACAGGAAGGGGCAGAGGATCAGGGCCGCCAGGCCGAGGCCGCCCCACAGAAGGGGGACGCCGACTTTCGGGGGGGTGAGAACCATGGTTACATCTCGCGCCCGAAAAAGCCGCGCGGCCGCACCAGCAGAACCACCGCCAGCAGGAGGTAGGGCAGGGCCATCTGGGCCTGGCCGGCGAATACGGTGCCGAAGGATTCCAGCAGTCCCAGGAAGAGGGCGCCCACAAAGGCGCCGGGGAAGCTTCCCAGCCCGCCGATGACCACCACGATGAAGCTTTCGATGATGATGCGGTCGCCCATGGAAGGTGCCAGGCTTTGCTGGGGCGCGGCCAGCGCGCCGCCCAGGGCTGCCAGCCAGGCCCCCAGGGCGAAGACGGCCGTAAACAGCAGGGGAACCCGTACGCCGATGCCTTCGGCCATTTCACGGTCCAGCGCCGCCGCCCGGACGATCCGGCCCCAGCGGGTGAACTGGAAAAAGAACCACAGACCGAGGCCCACCAGCGGGCCGACGATGATCAGAAAAAGGCGGTAGACCGGGTAGGTGTGGCCGAAGAGCGGAAAAACGCCGGCCAAAAGCGGCGGCGCCTCGACCACGTGATAGGCCGGCCCCCAGAGCAGCAGGACCGCATCGTCCAGCACCAGCAGAATCGCAAAGGTCAAAAGCAGCTGGAAGCTCACGTCCCGGGCGTAGACCCGCCGCAGCAGGTGGCGCTCGATGAGGACCCCCAGGGCCGCCACCAGCACCGGCCCCAGCGCCAGGCCGAGCCAGAAACTGGGCAGGATGTGCATGATCTGCATGCACAGGTAAGCCCCCAGCATGAAGAGCGCGCCATGGGCGAAATTCAGAACGCCCAGGACCCCGAACACTGTCGTGAGCCCCATGGAGATCAAAAACAGCAGCATCCCCCAGCTCAGTCCGTTCAGCGTGTTGGTGACCAGTGTCTCCACACCTACCTCTCATTATGTCAAGGGCGCCCGGAGGGCCGCGACCCCCGTCAGGGGGTCATCCGGCAGCCGGTTTCGGATACCGGCGGGGTGATCTCCGCGCCCGGGAAAACCCGCAGGGGTTTCAGGATACGGATCGGGTAGGTCGGGTCTGCGAAGGTTTTGCCCCAGCAGGCGTCGGTGAGCGCCTGGTGGTCTTCGGCCCGGATGGTGATGGGCCCCACCGGCAATTCCAGACTGAGCCCCTCGAGGGCCTTGATCACGGCCTCCTTGTCGGTTGCAGCGGCCTTTTCGGCCGCGGCCTTGTAGGCGTAAACCGCCCCGTAGGCGCCGTGGGCGTTGTAGGAGGGGTACTGGCCGTAGCGGCTGAAATAGTCGTCCCTGAAGCGCTGGTTGCGGTCCGATTCGTTGGCCAAAAACCAGTAGCGGGTGCCCACCCAGATCCCCGTGGGCATCTTGTCGCCCAGGGCATCCAGGACTTCCACGGCCCCGCCCAGGGTCATGAGCACCTCGAACTCCCCGCTGAAAAATCCCATCTGATCGGCCTGACGCACAAAATCGATCAGGTTGCCGCCCCAGAGCGAGATCAGCACACCTTCGGGCTTGGCCTGCATGATCTTGGTGATGTAAGCGCTGAAGTCCGTGGTTTTGGCAGGCGGGAAGGCCACCTGGCTGTCCGGTAGAAAGCTGACCTCGGGCTTGATTTGCTTGAGATATCTTTGAAAGTACTCCCAGGACTGATGCCCGAAGGCGTAGTCCGGACCGACCGTGGTCCAGGTGCGGGCCTTGGTCTCGGCCGCAATCAGCGCAGCCGCCTTGACGTTCTGGTCGAGGTTCAACGAGATGCGGAAGACGTAGCGGTTGCAAAGGCTGCCGGTCGCATCGGGTGTCGCGGCGTGGGTGATGATCAGGGGCGTTTTCATCTGCACCAGGGCCGGCACCACCGAGTTGGCCACCCCGCTGGAATCCAGCCCGACCAGACAGTCGACCTCGTCCTGGAAGACCAGTTTGCGAAAGACCCGAATGCCCACATCGGGCTTGCCGGTGGAATCCTCGAAGCGCGCCTCCACCGTTCGGCCCAGGATACCGCCGGCCCGGTTGATTTCATCGATGGCCATCTCCGCCCCCTGTTTGGCGAACTGACCGTAGGCGGCAAAGGGCCCCGACATGATGTAGACAAAACCGATTTTGATCGGCGCGGCCGGTGTCGCGGCGGCAGCCGGCGGGCTGACGGCCAGTAGAACCAAAGCGGCTGCGAACAATACGGCACTCAAACGTTTCATGGGCGCCTCCCTTCTGGTTAGGATGGGGCATTTCGACAAACACCCCGGCAGTTTCCAAAATCAACTAATGTTTGGAATTTATACGCTGATTCAAACATCTTTGCAACCTCCGCCATGCGGGCGGGGATGTCGCGGGGACCGCGCAGGTGCGAAAGGCCATGACATCGAGTTTGAAATAAACTATGAACCCATGACGTTAATCAACCGAGAGACCAAGCGAAAGGAAAACGGCATATGACTGCTGCCTATGAACTCGACGACGACACCCGCCGCTACCTGGTCGCGCTGTGCGAGGCGATCGCCGGGGACACTGCCGCACAGGCTTCCATGTATGGGATCGGCGAGTCTCTGGGGTTTGACCGAACCGCCGCCGGACACCTGGCCGAGAACCTGATCGGGTGGGATCTGGTGGAGGTCCGGACCCTCTCCGGCGGGATCGGCATCACGGCCCAGGGGGTCAGCGAGGCGCGCAAATCCGGGGCGCATCTGCCGGGCGCGGCTGAACCCGGCCCCCGGCTGGGGGACGGGCCGGTGGTGGACGCGGCCGCCCGGGAGGCCGTGGAGCAGGTGACCGCTGAATTGAAAGTCGGGCTGGGGGGGTTCGGCCTGGCGGCCGATGGGCTGGCCGAGCTGCTGATCGATCTTAAAACCATCGATGTCCAGTTGACCTCCCCGTGCCCCAAGACCGCCATTGTGCGCGAATGTTTGCGCTCCGTCAGTCGGCTGCTGGCAGCGGCCGGCCAGGAGGCCGCGGCCGGGCGGGTGCGGGTGTTTGTGGAGGACTGAGCGGGCGCGGGGCCGCATCGGGGGCGCCCACCCATTCCCGGCAGCCTTCCCGTGAAGGCGCCCGTCAGGTCGCTTTTTGCAGACAGCGCAGCACCTGGGCGCAGGTTTCGGGGGCGGCCGCGAGCAGGTGCTCGCCGCGCTGCTGGCCGTCGATGTATTCGTTGGCGGACAGCGGCTGCCCGTTTAACTTGTAAATCCTGCCGCCCGCGGCTTCCAGGATCACCTGGGGGGCGGCAAGGTCCTGATAGGATTCGTTGGACACGAAGGCCGCCTCCGCGCGGCCCATGGCCACGTAGCAGATGTGGGCGGCGGTGCACCCCAGGTTGCGGATCTTGCCCGGAAAGGTCGTGTGGTACTGGTGGTGGAAGCGGGAGTAGAGCAGCAGCAGGCTCTCGTCGTTGATGCTTTGCTGGGGCGAGATGCCGATCACCTCGCTTCCCCAGTAGGCGGGTTTGCCCACCTGGGCGTGAAAAATGTCGCCCGTGGCCGGCATGAAAAAAACCCCCAGGGTGGGCCAGAAATTGTCCAGCAATGCCAGGGACATCCCCCAGATCGGAATTCCCGCCAGAAAGTTTGAGACCCCGTCCAGGGGGTCAAAGACCCAGAGATAACGCGTTTCGTCATGGGAATAGGCCGTGCCGAGATGCTGGGTGTCGAAAACCTGGTGGGCGGGAAAGGCCGCCCGCACCTCTTTTTCGAAATGCTGCCGCAAGTGCAGTTCCGCCGAGGTCACCAGCTCCTCGTCGAACTTGACGCCGTGTTTGCCCTTCCCGTAGAATTTCATCGCTTCCGTTCCGGTCCTGCGAATCGTCTCGGTTGCAAACTGCATCAAGGCCTCTATTCCATGATCGACAAAGTTCATATGGGCGTCTCCTTTGCTGGGGGTAAGCGGTGCCTGTCGATAAACGCCTGTTGGGTCCGATTGCGGCGGCGGGCTCAAAATTTCTTTTTCGGGAGCGGATGCCCCATTGCTTATAGCCCGAATCGCGCCAAACCTCAACCGTTTCGCGGCAGGCGCGGCCGGCCTGAAATTTCTTGACAGAAATGACGCGATGCGTCATCCTGCCTGTGTTGTAACTTTTCATCGTCGGTCCCCGCGGCGGGCCGATACATACCCACAGGAGGAAACCCATGCACCAGATCAAGAAATACGCCAACCGCAAACTCTACGACACCACCGAGAAGCGCTACATCTCGCTGGCGGAAATCGGGGAGCTGGTCAGGGGCGGAGACGAGGTCTGCATCGTGGACAACGCCACCGGTGAAGATTTGACCTCCGTGATTCTCGCGCAGCTTCTCGCCCGCGATCGGCGGGAGACCGTGGAGGAAATGTCCCCCGGTTTTCTCGCCCAGTTGATCCGCAAGGGTGGAGGCACCCTGAGCGGGTATGCGCGCAAGTCCGCTTCTTTCTGGCACCACACCATCACCATGGCCGAGGACGAGGTGGAGAAGCTGATCGGGCTGCTGGTGAAGGACCGGGAGATCACCGAGAAGGAAGGCCGGACGTTGAAAAAGGAGATCCTCGGATATGCCGACACGCTCAAGGGCTGGATCGGCGAAAAGGTCGACCAGCGGGTCGATGAGCTGCTGCACCTGATGAAGCTGCCCACCCGCGAGCAGGTCAACCGGTTGGCGGACGAGGTGGCGGCCCTGCGCCGCAAGATCGATCAAATGGCGCCCCCGCCGCCTCCGGCCGGAGGGACGACGGCTGACACGGCGGCGGAGACCATCACGAAAAAGACGCCTCCGAGCCCTGGGACAGCCGACTGAGCGGTGCTTGCCGGCCGTGGCGTGCCGAAAGCCTGCCGCGCAAGTTTTCAGCGGCCCCGGCTGTTTTCGGGGCGCCGTCCCGCTCGCCCCTAAACGGTGCTGTAGTTCGGCCCCTCGCCGCCCTCCGGGCAGGTCCAGGTGATGTTGCGGTAGGGGTCCTTGATGTCGCAGGTTTTGCAGTGCAGGCAATTGGAGGGGTTGAGCTTGAGGTGTCGGCGGCCGGTCTTTTCGTCGCTTTCCATTTCGTAGACCTGCGCCGGGCAGAAGCGCGTGCAGGGGCTGGCGTAGGTTTCATAGCAGGTCGTGACGCACAGCCGGGTGTCGTGGACGATCAGGTGACAGGGCTCGTCCTCGCGGTGCAGGGTCTTGGAGAGGTAAACGCCGGTGAGTTTGTCCACGTGGAGGACCCCGTCGTAGAGGGGCTTGTCATCGGCTTGGGGCGCCATCGCCTGACCTTTGGCTGCGGGCTTCAGAGTGCGGCAGTCCTCCCGGTGCTGCAGCGGGTCGATCAGGCCGCGGCCGGCGCTGATGTACTGGGCGCCCAGGTGGATCAGCTTGGCGGGCATTTTTTTGGCCAGGGCCTGGGCGAAATTGCGGCCCTCGTAAATTTCGGCCTTGAGCCAGCTCTCCTCCAGGCGCCGGGGATAGAGCGAGAGCGCCTGCGCGCCGGCATCCCCGCTGGCAAGCGCCGCCAGCGCGGCCTCGGCCGCCAGCATGCCGGATTTCATCGAGACGTGGATCCCCTTGAGCCCCGGCGTGTTCTGGAAGGCTGCCGCAGCGCCCACGAAGAGGGCCCCGTCGGCGGCGAGACGCGGCATGCTGTAGTAGCCGCCGGTGGAGACGGTGCGCGCCCCCTGCTCGATCACCTTGCCGTCGTGGATGATGCCGGCAACCAGCGGGTGGCGCTTGAACTTGATGAACTCCGCATAAGGGTCCAGCCAGGGGTTTTCGTAGCCCAGCCCCGTCAGGAAGCCGATGGCGACGCGGTTGTCGCTCATCTCGTAGATGAACCCGCCACCGGGGGTTTTCATCCCCAGGGGATAGCCGAAGGTGTGGACGTCGTTGCCGTCGCTGGTGGTGAAGTAGTGGCCTTCGGGCAGCTGGATCACTTCCTTGATGCCGGTTTCGTAGACCTGGGGCATCTTCCCGGCGGCCAGTCCCAGCTTTTCGGTGAGCGATTTTATCAGGCTGCCGCGGGCGCCCTCGCCGAAAACGGTTACCCGGGCCTGCAGGTCGATCCCGGGCTCGAAATTGCCTTTGGGCGAGCCGTCTTTGTCAAGGCCCTGGTCGCCGGTGCGAATTCCCGCAACGCCGCGGCCGTCATTGGTGTAGAGCACCTGGCTGGCGCTGAAGCCCGGGAAGATGTTGACCCCGAGTTCCTCGGCGATCCCTCCCAGCCAGCGGGTGAGGCGCGCCAGGCTGACGATCTGAAACCCGGTGTTGTGCATGTAGCGGGGCACCAGGGGCAGACGGTAGGCTTTGTCGCGGGTGAGAAAGTAAAATTCGTCCCCCCGCACGGTGGCCTCGATGGGGCAGCCTTGGGCGATGTAATCGGGGATCAGCTCCTGGAGCGCGATGGGGTTCAGCACGGCGCCGCTCAGGGCATGGGCCCCGATCTCGGCCCCCTTTTCCACCAGGGCGACCTCGGGGGTCAGGCCCCTTTCGCCTGCCAGCTGCATCAGCCGGATCGCGCCGGCCAGGCAGGCCGGTCCGCCGCCCACGAACACCACGTCGAAATCAATCTTTTCACGTGCAATCGTCATATTGGCCTCTCGTGATCGTCACTGGGTAAAACGGCTCCTTCTATCATGGGGCCGCTAAATTGTAAACCGCAGCGGCGGCAGCGCGGCCCTGGCGGCCAAGGCATGCGTCAGGGGCCGACGGCCGGCCGGAAAACTGTTGGCGCCCTGCGGGATACCGTGTATAAGGGGGGCCCACGGCCGGGGGAGCCGCTTGGCTTCGCCGGGACCGCTGAACCGCAACCGGACCGTCTGCAGGATGGAGCCGCCATGGCACACAAGGATTACTACCGCACACTGGGTGTTTCACCCGAGGCCGACGTCAAACAGGTCAAGGACGCCTACCGCGAATTGGCCCTCAAATACCACCCGGACCGCAACCAGGGCCGCCCCGAGGTGACCGAGAAGATGAAAGCCCTCAACGAGGCCTACGCGGTGCTTTCCAACCCCGAGAAGCGGCGGGCCTACGACGCCCTCCGGAGCCAATTCGGCGCCTCGGCCTACACCCAATTCCGGCAGACCTACTCCGAGAAGGACATCTTCAGCGGGTCGGACCTTTTCCATTTTTTTGACGAGATCTCCAAGGGATTCGGATTTCGCGGCTACGAGGAAATCTTCCGTGAGTTTTACGGCAAGGGGTTTCGTTCCTTCGAGTTTCAGAAACCGGGAATCAAGGCCCGCGGGTTCGTTTTTTTCGGCCCCTTCGGGGGCAGGGGCCAAGGAACGCGCCGGCTGCAGACCGGCGGCGGGTTGGGGCGCCTGCCCGGCTTTCTGCTGGAAAAGCTCACCGGCGCCCGCCTGCCCCAGGCCGGCGGCGACCTTCAGGCGGATATCGAACTGACCCCGGAGTTTGCCCGGCAGGGCGGGCCCTTCGCCTATTTTCACCGGCCCAAAAACAAACGGCTGGTGGTGCAGATCCCCCCGGGCGTGCGCAACGGGCAGCGGATCCGGTTGACCGGCATGGGAAGGGACGGCAAGGCCGGCGGCCGGCCGGGCGACCTCTTCCTGCGGGTCCGGATTCGCCTGCCCTTGCTCCAGAAGATCAAGCGCTTTCTTACCGGCGGCCGGTCTTGAGGAAGGGGACTGTCGCCCCAGCCCCCCTTTTTCAGGCCCTTGCCGGTTTCAGGATGCCGGTTTCCCCTAAAAAATCCAGCAGGTCGGAGCAAAAGCGTTCCCAGTCCGGCGGGCAGTCGTTGTGGGCGGCGTCGTAGGTGATCAACCGCCCCCGGGGGGCTGCCCGGCTGAGGGCCACGCCGTGGGCGTAGGGGATGATCTCGTCACGGCGGCCGTGGACCACCAACACCGGGCCGGGGTAGGCGCTGACCACGGCCAGGTTGTCGAAGGGGTCCCGAATCAGGAAGCCCGGCGCCAGGTAGCGGTAGGCCATGGCGCGGGTGCTTTTAAAGGCCGACAGCAGGATTAGCGCCGCCGGCGGGCGGTCCGCCGCCAGGCTGCAAACCGCACCAGCCCCGACCGAGCGCCCCAGGAAAACGATACGCTCGGGGTCCACGTCCCGGCGGCCGCGAAGGTAGTCGTGGGCGGCGGTCATGGTGCGGGTGATGGCCGCCTGGGAGGGGGCGCCCTGGGAGCGGCCGTAGCCGGGGTACTCCACCAGCAGCACCCCGACGCCCCGGCGGGTGATCGACCGGAAGGGATCGGCCCACAGGTCGATGCGCTCGGCGTTGCCGTGGGCGAAGATGATCGCCGGCCAAGGGCCGGTATGCGGGTCGGCGCCGGCCTGGACCGGCAGAAACCAGGCTTCCACCCGGCCCTCGGGGGTGTCCAGCCAGACCACCGCCACGTCCGGCCCCGGTGCGGCGACCGGCCCGCCGCTGAGGTGGCGCGGAAAGAGCATTTGGCGCTGCATCAGGAACAGAAAGCCGCAATAGGCCAGATAGGCCAGCACGAGCACCAGGCCGGTCTTAGCGACAGGGGGCATGGGCGCCTCCTCGGTCATGCGCCGCAGGACTCGGCGCGCGTTTGAACTGCGTTCGGCGGCCACGATAACCGATCAAGGGCCGCGGCGTCAAATGTCCGGACCAAAAAGGATTTCTACACCGGCCGGCTGACGGACAAGTACGGTCTAAAGGTGCTGGTGCCGCCGCCACCGGATCGCCGGGTGAATAGGTTGTTCTTGATCTTTTGGAGGTGATTGGTTAATTAGGTCTTCTGTTTCCGACCTTTAATGACCATTTGTGGCAGCGAAACGGGGGAGACGCCATGCGGGTTTTTGTTGGCTTCGA
>JBAPYE010000392.1:0-1946 GCA_049284575.1 Desulfobacterales bacterium | reverse complement strand
GCACAGCGGCTCGCCCTGCAGGCGCTGCTTGCCGCAGGGGAGAATTACCGGGCCGTTGCCGGTTATGCGCACCAGCCAAGCGAGTCCGCTGTGGCTCGGTTCCACGAGGGTGCGAAAGTCTGCTGAGATGGAAAAGCCGGACAGAAGGTGTAAAGATTCAACTTTCAGATCACGGGATTCACTTCTGCTCTCGGCAACCAGAACCACCGTCAGACGACGGTTCTGCGCCTCGACCAGGGAACCAGCGATTTCCAGGGCTTTGTGTCCGGCTTGGGAGCCGTCGTAGAGCAGGATGGTGGGTGCGGCAAGCTGAAGGGCCGCTGTCAGGATAAAGGTCAATCCAGATCGTTGCAGCACCATGCTGCGCACCGTGGAGCCCATGCGCCGGTGGGCGGTCAGCGACCTGCCGGCCCTGCCCATGATCATCAGGTCGGCCTCGGTGCCCGCCGCCATGACTTCCGCGGCCACGGGTCCGCGTTTCACGCGGAATTCCCAGGAGATCCCCCGCAACTGGGCGGCCGAAGCCAGGGACCGGCGCATCCGGTCGGCCTGGCCCCGCAGCTGTCGCTGCAGATCATCGAGTTCCAATTTGCGGGCGGAGAATGAGAACGCGCCAATTTCGCGGACGAAAGGCAGCCGGGCGACCCGCAACAGGTTGGTGTCCTCGACGAACAGGCCGATCAGTTCCGCCTCGAAACGGGCTGCCAGATCGACGGCGGTCTGGATGGTAAATCGGCTGGCCGGCGATGCATCCAGGGCCACCAGGATGCGCCGTATGGGCGATTGTCTCTCGGCCATTTCACTCCTTCATCGCTTGGGTTCCGTTGCCGGAAAATGCCTTCCGCCTTCGCGCCAGTTCGGCGAGCCCCTCAAAGACCCTGGCGTTGATGCCGTCGGCCGGATACCGGCCCTCATCGTCGGGTTCGCCCGCCGGCAGGCCGGTAAGGATTTCGATGCCCTGGTCGATTGTTTCGACCGGATAGATGGAGAAGACCTCGTTTTCGACCGCCTCGACAACGTCGTTCCGGAGCATGAGATGCTGGACGTTGCTCGCCGGGATCAGCACTCCCTGTTCACCGGATAGCCCCCGGCTCTTGCAGATGTCGAAAAACCCTTCGATTTTCTCGTTCACCCCGCCGATAGGCTGCACCCGGCCCAGCTGGTTCACCGACCCGGTGACCGCCAGGGACTGTTTGATCGGAACCTCCGCTATGGCGGAAAGCAGGGCGTAGAGTTCCGCCGAAGAGGCGCTGTCGCCTTCAACGCCGCTGTAGGACTGCTCGAACACCAGACTGGCCGACAAGGACAGGGGCTGGCGCATGGCATAGCGCGCCCCGAGGAAACCGGCCAGGATCAGAACCCCCTTGGAGTGAATGGGGCCGCCCATGGCCACTTCACGTTCGATGTCCACCACGTCGCCTTTTCCCAGACGGATTCTCGCCGTGATGCGGCTGGGACGTCCGAAGGCGAAATCGCCCAGCATGATCACGGAAAGCCCGTTGATCTGTCCGACCTTGCTCCCCTCGGTGTCGATCAGGATGACATCGCGCCGGATCTGCTCCTGCATCATTTCCCGGAGGCGGTCGGAGCGAAAGATCCGGGCGTCGATCGCTTTCTGGACATCTTCAGCGCGGACCCTTTCAGCGCCGTTTTGGCGGGCCCAGTAATCGGATTCCCGCAGCAGGTCGGTGAGACCCTGCATGTGCACCGAAAGCTTGCGGCTGTCGCCCACCATCCGGGCGCTCTGTTCGATGACCCTGGCCACCGCGTCCCGCCTGAACGGAAAGAGCTCCTCCTTGCGCGCGATACCTGCAATCAGGCGGCTGTAAGCTTTCTGTTTATCCGGGTCACGGTCCATCCGGTGGGCGAAATCGGCTCCCACCTTGAACAGCTCGCCGAATTCCGGGTCATACTGACGAATAAGGTAATACAGCCGAGGCGCCCCC
>JBAPYE010000391.1:0-4747 GCA_049284575.1 Desulfobacterales bacterium | reverse complement strand
GATCCCGCCAGGGCCCCGGTGTGGGAGGCGGCCGCACGCGCCCCTTCCTGGAAGCGGCCGGCCTTGACGACCACCACCGGCTTGACCCGCGCGGCTCCCCGGGCGGCGGACATGAACTTGCGGGTGTCGCGGATGGCCTCCACATAGAGCAGGATCGCGCGGGTGCGAGTGTCGTTGGCCAGATGGTCCAGCATGTCCCCGAAATCGACGTCGGCCATATCTCCCAGTGAAACAAAATGCGAAAACCCGATCCGGCGGGCCGTGGCCCAGTCCAGCACCGCGGTCAGCACGGCCCCGGACTGGGCGACGAACGCCAGCCGCCCCGGCAGCGGCGCCACATGCCCGAAGCTGGCGTTGAGGCCGGTGCCGGGCACCATGACCCCGAGACAGTTGGGTCCCACGACCCGCAGCAGGTGGGGCCGCGCGGCCTGAAGCAGGGCCGTCTGCAGCGCCTGGCCGTGGCGGTTTTGCCCCTCGGCAAACCCGGCGGTGATCACCACGGCGGCGCGGGTCCCCTTTTCACCCAGCTTGCGGATGATCTCCGGAACCGTGTCCGGCGGCGTGGCCACCACGGCAAGGTCAGGGGCATACGGCAGGGCGGCGATGTCCGGAAAGGTGCGGACCCCCTGGATGGTGTCGTATTTGGGGTTCACCGGAAAGATGTCCCCGTCGAAGCCCGCGCTGAAGAGGTTGCGCGAGAGCACCGCACCGACCGAGGCCGGTTTCTGGCTGGCGCCGATCAGGGCAACGGCGGCGGGCTTGAACATGAATTGAAGATTGCGGGTCGTCATGGCGATTTCCTCGTTTTCATAAGGGGGTCTTCCGCCGGCTTTTCAAACCGATTCCACGGGCGCCCGGGAAAAGCCCCGCGACTTTTTTTCGGAAAATTGCGACGGGGTCATCGCAGTTTTTCGAAAAAAAGGGCGGCCGCCAAAAGCCGAAGGCGTTTAAATTGGGGAATTCATTTATAGACAGACGCGCCCCTTAAAGGGTATAAAAAAAAATCTGAAAAACCGCCGACCGAGGTCCTTTCACCCGGGCGCCCAACGCTGCCGGCAAACAGCCGCTATCTTTCAGGGATGAAAACGGGTGGCGACCGCCACGGCGACGGCCAACCCCGGGCACACCCTTTGCTTAAGACTCGGTTTGCTCGATCTGATCAACCGCCCGTTCTTTTCTTCTGCGCCCGGGGTTTCTGTTAGAGGCGTCCACTTCGCAACCGCCGCAGACCGCTCGCTCCGCCGCAACGCGCACCCGGGGACCCCCTGGCGGACAGGTGCAAGCCGGTTGGCGTGATTCAGGCCGCAATAGCTCTCAACGCGTTTCACCCAAGGGGGGCGAACCCATGACCTATGATCCCACCGACCACCGCGGCCTGCCCGTCTGGAGTCCGTTGCCGGGCGAACGTCCGGCCGGCCGACCGCGGCAGCAGCCTTTGGGGCGCATGGAGCGCCGCGCGCACAGCCGCTTCCCGGCTCGCAAGGGGACCTTTGCGCTGATTCGCTCGCATCCCGGCCGGATCGGCCCGATCGGCGCCATGAGTTTGGGCCAGATCGGTCTGGCGATGTATGCCGCCAGACCCTGCCGAGTCGGGCCGGTGATCGACATCAGCCGCGGCGGCGTCGCCTTTCATGCCTCCGGCAGCGGCCCCATGCCCACGGGCCCTGCGGTGCTGGATCTGCTGATGGCCGAAAAGCGCCTTTATCTGGGCGGCATAAGCTTCCAAATCGTCGAAGACCTGAAACTGCCCGATGATTTCATCATGGCCCAGCCCGGAAAACGGCTCCTGCGGGTGGGGTTTTTGGCCCTGACCGCCCGCCAGCGGATCAAGCTGGACCGTTTTATTCATCTCGGCACGACACTGGCCGACAGATAGAAATCAGACGCCCGGGCGGCGGCCGGAACCTTGCCCAGGAGCGGCTATGAGAACATCCCAGGACCGGGGCTGCGCATCGGCCGAATTTCAGCCGGTGTCGGAAACCCTGCTCATCCCCCTTTACTACCGTGCCCTGGAGAGCCGGCGCGAAAACCCGATGGTGTGCGACCCCTTGGCGGATACCATGGTCAGCCGAATCGACTACGATTTTTCGCGCTTCGGCCCCCCGGCGCTGACCTGCACCGCCACCCTGATGCGCATCCGCGAATTCGACCGTCTGACCGCCGCCTTTCTTGAAAACCACCCCCGGAGCTGCGTGGTCAATATCGGCTGCGGCCTGGACACCCGCTTTTTCCGGATGGACAATGGCAGCGTCCTGTGGTTTGACCTGGATTTTCCCGACGTCATCGCTTTCCGCCGAAGGTTCCTGAAAGAAACCGCGCGCTGCCGCTTTATCGCGAACTCGGTGCTGGATCCGGCGTGGTGCGACGCGCTGCCGGCGGACTGTGGCAACAATCTGCTGCTGCTGGCCGAGGGGGTTATGCCCTACCTGCCGGAAACCGGCGTGCGACAGTTGGTCGCCACCCTGACGGCGCGCTTTCCCGGCGCCCGCCTGGTCTTCGACGTCGTCTCCCCGCTGCAGGCGCTGCTCACCCATTTCAACCCGGTGCTGATGGCCACCCAGGCGCGCTTCAGATGGGGTCTGGCCCGCGGCCATCTCGTCGAGCGCTGGGCCCGCGGGATTCGCCTGGAACACGAAATTTTTTATTTCGACCAGCCTGAGCCGCGCCTGGGGTGGTACAATTGCCTGCGGCTCTTTCCCCACATCGCCCGGGGGTTCAGCATTCTGCAGCTCGGCCTGGGCCGCTCCGAGAATCCGTAACGCTGCCGGTGGCACTGCAGCAGGAAGGAGAGATCATGGAATACGACATCAAAGACAGCGGTCTCGCGGAGAAGGGAAGGCAGCGGATTGCCTGGGCTGAACAATCCATGCCGGTTTTGCGCTCCATCCGGCAGCGGTTCAGCGCCGACAAACCCCTTGCGGGGCTCAGGGTGTCAGCCTGCCTGCACGTCACCACCGAGACCGCCTGCCTCCTTGAGACCCTCAAGGCCGGCGGGGCCACCGTGTGCCTGTGCGCCTCCAACCCGCTCAGCACCCAGGACGATGTGGCCGCCGCGCTGGTGGTCGACCACGGCATCAACACCTTCGCCGTCAAGGGCGAGGACCGGGACCGCTACTACCGCCACATTCACGCCGTTCTCGATCTCGCGCCGCGGATTACGATGGACGACGGCGCCGACCTGATCAGCACCCTGCACACCGACCGCCGGGAGCTGCTGGCGGGCATCATCGGGGGCACCGAGGAAACCACCACCGGTGTCTACCGGCTCAGGATCATGGCCGCCAACAAAGTGCTCGCCTACCCCATTATCGCGGTCAACGACGCCGATACCAAGCACCTTTTCGACAACCGCTACGGCACCGGCCAGAGCACCATCGACGGCATCCTCCGGGCCACCAACCGGCTTTTGGCCGGGACCACCTTCGTCGTCTGCGGCTACGGCTGGTGCGGCCGGGGCGTGGCCCGCCGGGCGGCCGGCATGGGGGCCGGCGTGATCGTCACCGAGGTGAACCCCGTCCGGGCTCTGGAAGCGGCGATGGACGGCTACCGGGTGATGCCCATCGGCCAGGCGGCGGCCTTGGGCGACTTTTTCTGCACCCTCACCGGGGAGATCAACGTGATCCGCGGAGAACACTTCGCGCAGATGAAAGATGGGGTCATCGTCTGCAACTCGGGGCACTTCAACGTCGAGCTGGACCTGGCGGCCCTGGCGGGACTGGCGGTCAAGCGCTCTCCGGCGCGCAAGTGCGTCGAGGAGTTCCAACTGGCCGACGGGCGCCGGATCTACCTTCTGGCCGAAGGCCGGCTGATCAATCTCAGCGCCGCCGAAGGCCACCCGCCCAGCGTGATGGACATGAGCTTCGCCAACCAGGCCTTGTGCGCCGAGTACATCCTCAAGAATGCCTATACCCTCGAGAAGACCGTCTACGACGTTCCCGAGGCCATCGACCACGAGATCGCCCGCTTGAAACTGGACAGCATGGGCATCGCCATCGACACCCTGACCGAAGAGCAGGAGGCCTACCGCAGCAACTGGGAATCCGGCACCTGATCCCCCGGCTTCCGGCGGCTTCCGGCGGCCGGGGCGCGGGATTACGTCATGTCCTGGGAGCGCACGATCAACAGCGGACGGTCCACCCGGTTGAGCACGCCGGCGGCGACGCTGCCGTAAAAGGCTCGTGCCAGCCCCGTCCGGCCGTGGCTGGCCATGGCCACCAGATCGGCGGTTTCGGCCTCGGCGGCTTTTATGATCGCATCCACCGGGCTGCCGTGCCCCACCCGGGCTTGGGCGCGGATCCCCTTTTCGCGAAACTCGCCCTTCAGGCCCTTTAGGTAGGCTTCGGTCTGACCGACCTGCTCGTCGTAGATCTGCTGACTGAGCTGCATGTCGGCCCAGCCCGCCTCGGCCAAGACCACCGGCTCCACGACCCCCAAAAAAACCACCCGCGCCTCGTAGCGGCGCGCCAGTTCCTCCACGTGCGGCAAAATGGCCTCGGCACGCTTGGAACCGTCCAGCGGCACCAGAATGACGTGGTACATGTGGATCCTCCTCTCGGCGATGGGTTCTTGAAACACGTGTCCCTTGACCGCGATGGCTTTACCCCTCCCCGGGAGCGCCGGGGCGCGGCGTTTGGGCCTCCAGTTCGAGCACCTTCAGGGTGATTTTGAGCACCGCATCCGGGTTCAGGGAGATGGAATCGATCCCCTGGCGCACCAGAAACTCGGCGAAATCGGGGTAGTCGCTGGG
>JBAPYE010000390.1:0-3823 GCA_049284575.1 Desulfobacterales bacterium | reverse complement strand
CCTGGGGATTGCGAGCCTGGCCCTTTTCTTTTGGGGCCACTGGCTGGTTCAACTGGCGGGCTGGGAAGAATTGCTGCTCTTGGGCGCCGGTGTCGTGCTGGTGGTCTTGGAGGTTTTTTTTATTCCGGGCTTTGGTATCGCTGGAGTGCTGGGGAGTGTGGCCCTCCTGGCGAGCTTGAGCCTGAGCCTGATCGGAGATGGGGTCACGTGGGATTTCGTCCTCAGGGCAGTGGGGCGTGTCGTTTTTTCCCTGCTATTAGCCGTGATGGCCGCTCTGGTTTCGCTGCGCTTTTTGCCGCGTCTGCCTTTCGGTCGACGCCTGATTCTGGAGACTGCGCTCCCGTCGGAACAAGGCTTCTCCTCTGCGCCCGCGGGGGACAAAAGCTGGCTGGGGAAGATCGGAAAAGCGGTCTCGCCTCTACGGCCGGCGGGCATCGCCGAGATTGAAGGGCAACGGGTGGATGTGGTGTCTGACGGGGACTTGGTCGAACCCGGAGCACCGATTGTCGTGACCCGTGTGGATGGCAATCGCATTGTCGTGCGACGCCGGCGCACACCAACGGAAAGGAGTCAAGCATGATCGGATTCGAGACGGGCATAGCCGGCGGCGTTTTGGTGCTGGTGGCGATTCTGGCGGTTTTGGGCTTTATTCTTTATCTGGTTCCCATCCCGCTTTGGATCGCCGCTTGGGCATCGGGTGCCTATGTGGGGCTCTTGACCCTCGTCGGGATGCGGTTCAGACGGGTACCGCCCAGCGTCGTTGTGACGGCACGAATCAGTGCGGCCAAAGCCGGACTCCCGATCCCGATCAACGATCTGGAAGCGCACTACCTAGCCGGCGGGGACGTGGTCCGGGTCGTCACCGCCCTCATTTCGGCGGACAAAGCCAACATTCCCCTGCCTTTCAATCGGGCCGCAGCCATCGACTTGGCCGGGCGCGACATTGTAGAGGCGGTCAAGATGTCGGTCATCCCCAAGGTCATCGAGACGCCCAAAATAGCCGCCGTAGCCAAGGATGGGATCCAGCTCATCGCGGTCTCGCGCGTGACCGTCCGCACCAACCTTGACCGTTTGGTGGGCGGCGCCGGGGAAGAAACCATCATTGCGCGCGTCGGGGAGGGCATGGTCAGCACCATCGGTTCTGCGGCAACGCACAAGAATGTGCTCGAAAATCCGGATCACATCTCCAAACACATCCTGTCAAAGGGGCTGGATTCGGGAACCGCCTACGAGATCCTCTCGATTGACATTGCGGACGTGGACGTCGGCGAGAACATCGGCGCCAAACTTCAAATCGACCAAGCCAATGCCGACAAGCAAATCGCGCAGGCCAAAGCCGAGGAGCGGCGCGCCATGGCCGTTGCTTTGGAACAGGAAATGCGGGCCCGGGTAGTTGAGGCGGAGGCCGAAGTGCCGCGCGCCATGGCGGAAGCTTTTCGCCAGGGAAATCTCGGCATCATGGACTACTACAAGATGAAAAATGTGCAAGCCGATACGGCCATGCGCGATGCCATCGCCGATACGGATGAAAAGCCCGCCAGGACCCCGAAAAAGTAAGGGAGGACGCTGTGGCAGAACTGAACTTGGGTCAGATCATTTTCATGGTCGGCTTTATCGTGCTGTTGCTGATCAGGTTTTTGCGCCAGCGGGCCCGGAGGCGCCCGGAGAGTCAAGTGCCGGATCAAATGGTGCCGGAGGCGTCCGCGGTGCCGCTTCGCCGGCAGACGCAAGCACCTCCCGGGCCGCCATCGACACCGCGTCCGCCGGGCGGCCGCGTGCGCGAATCGCGGATGCCAAATACTCGCCCCCCGCTTGGGGAGTGTCATTTTATCAAAAAAACGCTTCTAGAAAACCCGCACGATGCGCGCTGCGGCATCATCCTCATGACTCTCCTGGGACCTTGCCGGGCGTTCGATCCACCGGAATAGCCTTACCAGGCAGCCAAGGGCGTGGTGCGCCCTCGTATTGGCGCGGCGGCCTGAAGGGGTTTCCGCCCCCTGTTGGCGGCCTGAAACTGTAAAAAACGAACGCTGCCGACACCCGGGCCTGGAGAACCACCGGGGTCTATCCACAAACGACCATCCGGCAACACGCCCCTATCCGTTGTCTGTTGTCTGGTGATCTGGATGATCGGGGACTCCCTCGATGGATTCAGTTGGTTCAGGAACGAGATCCGTTTTTTGGGCGGGTTCGGGTGGTAACGGCGGCATTTCATCGCTTTGATCTGCTGAACCCTCCGGCATCGGGACAATGACCTCCCGGGGTTTTTGTTCCGCGATGAGTTTGTCGAGACGATCAAACGCTCTTTCCAACGAGGTGTCAACCACCACAATTTCTTCCACGCTGACAATCACCCGTTTCAGTTGAGGAATTTTAAGGGGCCCGCTTGCCTCGAGATATAAGGGCTGAATGTAGAGGATATGTTTGCCAAGGGGGAAAATGATCATTTTGCCGCGCTTGACCTCCGATCCCAGCTGATCCCATAAGGTGATGATTTCGGCAATGGTGGTATTTTGATCGATGAGGGCATTCATCTGGGAGGGGCCATACACCTGAGATCCCCGTGGAAACAAATAGACGATAATACGCCCGTAGTTGTCGCCGTCGCATCCGACAACAGCCAGTGCCCGCAGGTTTTCGCGGTTAATGGGGAGCATGGGGGTAACCAGAATAAATTCCGGCTTGTTGTGCTCGATGAGATCCACGGTCAAGTAATAGGGCTGCATGCGGATTAAACGTTCTTCGTGGACAAGCTCAGCGAATTGCCATCGGTCCTCATCCTTGTAAAATGTTTCCGGGTTGGTCTGGTGATATTTTGAATACATTTTCATTTGGATTTCAAACAGCTCTTGAGGATACCGAATCTGTTTGTGCAATTTTTCGGGCATTTCCTCCATTGGTTGGATGAGGCCGGGATACATCCGCTGATAGGCGCGCGCGATCGGGTCCTTGGCGTCCACGAGATAGTATTTTACGGAACCGTTATAGGCGTCCACGGTGATCTTGATCGAATTTCGGATATAATTCAATTCCTGGTCGTAGGGTGCCCCCTGAGGGTACCACTTACTCAGCGTATAGGCGTCCTGAATCCAGTACATCACATCATCAGCCACCACCAGGTACGGATCTTCATCGAGCCGAATGAACGGCGTCAGGGTTCTGATACGCTCCTGAATATTTCTTCTGAACAGAATGCGGCTGTCCGAATTGGTTTTGGTGGTGAAGAAAATATTCATATCCTTGAAGTATACGGCAAATAAGGCTTTTTTGAAAAAAGAGCCGATGGGAACCCCACCGGTGCCTTTGTAGTCGACTAAAACCTCTTCCAAGTCACCGGGATAGTGAAATTCCCGGCTGTCGTTGGGGGCGATGGCATACTCGTAATCACCCGCGCCGAAATAAATGCCGGGTTTTTTGATCGAAAAGCCGTAAGAGGATACCGGCGGCATTTGATGGATAAACCATTGCATTCTTTCTTCGCCCGCTTGCGCCGCAGGAACCATAACCGGTGCGAATCCATGGGTGTACTTGAGGTGCATGTTGATCCAGTTTTGAGCCGGTTGGGGAAGCTTTTTCAAGTTGATTTCACGTGCGGACAAGTAAACTTGATACGTAAGGTCGTTTACGGTATAACGCGCCACATCGATATCGGTGAATTGATAGTAAGGGCGAATTGCCTGCACCTCCTGGAAAACATCCATCAGCAGTTCCCTGTCCCAGAGAGGGATGTTTTCCAAGTCCGTTCTGAGGTCCGGATCGGCGAGGCTTCGGAGGTTTTCCATTCTGCCGTAATCGCGTCTTTCAACATGGGTCAGTTTATAAG
>JBAPYE010000389.1:0-11558 GCA_049284575.1 Desulfobacterales bacterium | reverse complement strand
TCGCACATCTTGTCCAAATATTCGTGATCCAGGATCGGCGGCTTGCGGTGATAGCCGAGGATCGCGATGTCCGAGCAGTGAACCGCGCCGCACATGTTCAGACAGCAGGCCATGGAGACCCGCACATGGGCCGGCATGCGATGCTGCTGGAAATCCTCGAAGAGCACGTCCATGGTCGCCTTGACGGTGCCGGAGGCATCCGTGGCGGGCGTGTGGCAGTGAATCCAGCCCTGGGTGTGAACGATGTTGGAAATCCCGGCGCCGGTGCCGCCGATGGGGAACTTGAAGCTGCCGCCGTCGAACTTGCGGCTTTCAAGGTCCTTTTTCAGGGGCTCGATCTTGTCCTTGCTGTCCACCATGAACTCGATGTTGTTGCGGGTGGTGAAGCGCAGGTAGCCGTCACAGTGTTTGTCGGCGATTTCACAGATTTCGCGGATATGGGTGACGCTCATGAGTCGGGCGCCGCCGCAGCGTACGGTGTAGACCTCATTGCCGGATTCGGCGACGTGCACCATGATGCCCGGCTGCAGGTATTCGTGATACAACCATTTGCCCTTATTTTGGGCGATTACCGGCGGATAGAACTCGTCATACTTGCGCGGTCCGATATCGGTGATCCGGTTTTCCATCGGTTTGTCCGGGTTGTACCCTGATGAAATAAATGCCATGGTGTTCCCCCCCTTTTTTATCTGAGATGGTGTTTTCTGAATTCGTTGATGTCACGCTGCCAACCGCCTTCCACCTCTTCTTCTTTCCAGAAGATGTATGGGTTGGTGCGCGGTTCCTGAACGTGCTGCGGAACAGGATCGATGCCGGTGACTTCCAGCAGTTTCTGGAAGCCCTGGCGCTTGATCAGTTCACCCAAGCGCTCACGGTTCTTGCCTTCTTCCATCCACCAATCCCAGATACCTTCAATCACTTCCTTGATTTCGTCGTAGGGGTCTTCGGCCTTGACGAACGGCACCAGCAGGGAGCCCATCTGGGCGCCGTCGAGAATCGGGGCCTTGGCGCCCACCAGAATGGAGAGGCCGGTGTCCTTGCCGATTCTAAGCGCCCTGGGCATGACGTTGATGCAGTGCATGCAGCGGGTACATTCGCGGTTGTCGATCATCAGTTTGCCGTCTTCCATCCACATGCACTTGGTGGGGCAAAGGTCGATGACTTCCTTTTGGATGTCGAACGGGCCCCAGTCACGGCCGGAGTGAGCGCCGCCGTTTGAGGGGATTTCACCGCCGATATAGGCCTGAACGGCTTCCTGGTCGATGCGGATATCATCCTTCCAGGTGCCGATGAAGGACATGTCGGCGCGGGCGATGGAGGCCACGCAGCAGTTGGGGCAACCGTCAAACTTGAACTTGAACTTGTAAGGGAACGCCGGGCGGTGCAGCTCATCCTGGTATTCCACGGTGAGGTGATGGCACAGGTCCTGGGTGTCGTAGCAGGCGTACTCGCAACGGGCCTGGCCGATACAATCCGCAGGGGTTCGCAGGTTGGAGCCGGAGCCGCCAAGGTCCTGGTTGAGGTTGTGGGTCAGCTCGAAGAAGATTTCCTCGAGCTGGGGGGTGGTGGTGCCGAGAAAAATGATGTCGCCCGTGGAGCCGTGCATGTTGGTGATGCCGCTGCCGCGACGATCCCAGAGATCGCATATTTGGCGGAGATATTCGGTGGTGTAAAATTTACCGGCCGGCTGGGCGACCCGCATGGTGTGGAAGTGTGCGACGCCGGGGAACAGGGCCGGCTGGTCGCAGTAACGGCCGATGACACCGCCGCCGTATCCGAAAACCCCCACGATACCGCCATGTTTCCAGTGGGTTCTTCCGTGCTTAAAGGACAACTCCAATACGCCCAAAAGGTCATCAACGGCATCGACGGGAATCTGAAACTCGACATTGTCGGGATTTTTGGCTCTTTTTTCGGCCTCCTGCTTCAGGTCGGACACAAAGCTTGGCCATGGCCCGCTTTCAAGCTCGTCCAGCATAGGCGTGGGGTGTTTTGCCATCTTAATTTCCTCCATTTCGTTGAGTTTTAACCTCTGACCAACCAAAAACGAATTGCCTCCTCCAAGGGTTCCGGGTCACCTCCTCTCGCGGAAAAAACCATCTTGTTATTAGGAAGTTAAGGTGCGTGTCAGGCATGCAATTATTGATTTTTAAAGGTTTTGATATAGAATTTATTGGGTGCGTTGTCAATAAAAAAGGTTTTGTTTCACGCGGTTAAGCCCCACCGTGAGACCATTTGGAGGCACCGGCCCATCATGTTGTTGGGGTATTCTAACCGCGCCCTTTATGTAGTGCCCGCCGCCGCCGCGGCGCGCTTTCGCACCGCGTGAAACATGAGACGCGAATGGTCCCCCAGGTGTTTGCTGATGAGCGAAAACTCCGGCGCCCGGGAATCGACCGTTTTCAGGACGGCCTGAAAAAAATCCCCGATCTCCTCTATCGAAAAGGAGTTCAAATAGTCGATGAAATGGACGCTCAAGGCCGGATGTTTGTCTTTGAGGCCCATCAAAACCCCTTCCAGGGTTTCAGCGACCGCCAGGTCATCGGACCAGACCAAGTCGCCCACCCCTTCGAGGCGGTCCAGTCGGGTTTGGAGGGACAGGTTCGCCAGAAAAAAAAACAAGGTCTCCGGCAGTGATTCGGTCGGCGCATGCGGCGACCTGAGAATCGGTAAAAACTGCCGAACGGTGATCAATTTTACCGCCACGCGCTCGTTTTGGCACTGAACGACAAAATCCCCAGCAGCGTGATGCCAGGGGAAGATCTGGCGGGTGGTTGACAAATCAAAATAGGCCGTCAGGATCCGCGCGACCTGACGATAGAACTGGCGGGTTTGGGCTTCGGAGAGGAAAAAAACACCGTCGCGGGCGTCCCATACGAGGATGCCCGGGGCCCCGTCGGCGGGTCGGCGGGTCAGATGGCATTCACTGAAATTCTCGAACCATTCCCCCAAAAAAAGCGGCCAGCGCCTGCGCCCCGGTCCACCGCCGCTTGCAAGGCTGTAAACCTGCGGCAGATAACCATCCGGCTGTAATCGGTTCAACTCCGCCAGCAGCGCAAACTCTCTTTGGATCGCAGCGGCACCGGCAGAAGACACTGCGACATTGAGTACAAAAGATTCCCCGTAACCCGCCGCGATCGTCTCGATGCGTGCGGGGTGGTAGAAAGCGCCGTGTTTTTCCAAAAACACCCGAATTTCAGAGAGATCCAGTTGTTCCGGGGAAACCTGGCGGCGACTCCCGATGGCTTCCCGCAGCCGCTGAAAATCGCGCCACCCGAGAAAATCGCTAATGGCGTCGAAGTAGGCCCCGTAGGTTGCCTCCGGATCCAGCCGAGCGGGGGTGTGCTCGGAGCGCGGGCTGCGCTTCAGGGGCAGCGGGGCCTGCCAGAGACCATCCGAGCGGCAAACAGGGGTGCGCCGGCCGGTAAGATAAAAACGAAGCCGAGGGCTTGGGGTCATGTGGGCCGCGACGGCCGACCCGCGGCACCGGTTCTAACCGGAGCGGGTCGGCCGCTCGGGCAAGCGCCGCTGTGGCTTGCGGTCTGCCGATTTAATGGCATTGATCAGAAATGTCCTTGATGATTTCGGGCGCCACCTGATAGCCCAGTTCAATCGCCTTGTCGCAGTGGTGCTTGGCCAGGTCAAACGCGCCTTTATGAAGATAGGCGATTGCCAGATTGTTGTGCGCGACGGGAAAATTGGGTTCCAGTTTGATGGCCTTCAGCCCAGCTTCGATACTTTTATCCACCTGGCCGCTCATCAAGTAGGCGCTGGTGAGAGTTGTAAAGGCTTGCAGAAAGCGGAAATTAAAGGCCGTTGCCCGCTCGAGGGCCTGGATGGCCTTGTCGACATTGCCTTTCTGGAGCTGGACGAAACCAATATTGCCGTATCCTTCAGAAAACCCCGGGCGGGCTTTGACGGCTTTTTGATTGAAATCCAGACACCCGTCGAGGTCGCCGTCCTTCAACCGGATACCGCCCAGCAGAACGTAGGCCTCGGCAAGAGACGGGCTGCACTCGATCGCCTTGAAAAGTGCCTGCTCGGCTTCGGCGTATTGTTTCTGGCCTATCAACCCGACGGCCAGGTTGTAGTGGGAGGTGCCGCAGTCCGGATTGGAGGCGACCGCCACACGCTGCTGGGCAATAAATTCGTTTACGTTTTCGGGTGCGTTTTTGGATTTCTCATTTTTCATGAACACTCCTTTCAGGGCCCCTGGATGCCGTTGAGGCTAGTATGAAATCAAAAGCTTGTCAATAAAAATCAAAATCGGGTGTTCTCCGCGCCCGGCTGGCAACGCGCCGGGTGCCAGCGGGTTTTGAGGCGGCTTTTTTGCTTGACAAAAACCATCGATTTTTCTTAATTTTCTGTAGTTTTTATTGACTTTAACCATTCGAAAATTTCAACCTAAAACTGACCGCAACGAGGGGCCGAGATGAAACCAGGATGCTACACAGCGATCATAACCCCTTTTCTGGGAGACCGGGTCGACTTCCGGGGACTGGAACAACTTGTTGAATTTCAGATTGAAAACGGGGTCACGGGTATACTGGCGGTCGGCACCACCGGTGAAAGCCCCTCACTGGCCTGGGATGAACACCACCAGGTGACCACCCATGTGGTGAAAAAAATCCGGGGTAAGGGTGTCGGCATCGCCGGCACCGGCAGCAACAATACCCAGGAGGCGCTGGCCGCAACCCGCCACGCGGTGGAAACCGGCGCCGACGCCGTCCTTTTGGTGGATCCCTACTACAACGGCCCCAGCTCCCTGGAGATTCGGCGGGAATATATCACCCCCATCGCCGCAGCCTTTCCCGGCATCGATGTCATTCCCTACGTCATTCCCGGCCGCACGGGGGCCCAGCTGCTGCCGGAAGACCTGGGGCTGCTGTCCCGCGAGTTCAAAAATGTCCAGACGGTCAAAGAGGCCACCGGCAACATCGAAAACATGCAACGAACCCGAGAGGTCTGCGGCCGTGATTTCACGATTCTCTCCGGCGACGACGCCCTGACCTACTCGGTAATGACCGATCCGCAGATCATGGCGGCGGGTGTTATTTCGGTGATCAGCAATATTGCGCCGGCAGCCGTCAGTCAAATGGTCGACCTTTTGCTAAAGGGCCGGAAGGCCGAGGCCGAGAAACGCATGCGCCTGCTGGAACCGCTTTTCAACCTAGTGACCGTCAAGACGATGGAGAAAACCCCTTTTGGGGAGGTGGTCTGCCGCGCCAGAAACCCTCTGGCGCTCAAAACGCTTATGGCGGTGCTGGGAATGCCCGCCGGCGGCTGCCGCCAGCCCTTGGGGAAAATGACCCCCAACGGCCTTCAAACGGTCCTTTCGGCAGCCAAGACAGTTTTCGCGGCTGACGCCCAGGTGTTTCAGCCGGTGGCGGATTTTTTTAAGGTCGACATCGAAGCGCGCTTGAATTCCCCGAAATTCATTGCGGGCCTCACCTACGACGTCTATTAGAGCTCAAACCCGCCCCGGCGGCAGTGCCGATGAACGCGGCTGTTCCAATACGGCGGGGCGTCCTTCCTTGAACCCGGAAGGGCGCCCCGTTGTCTAACTGCCCCCCGCTTGGGTCAGGCAGATTTTTTCAGTTTGAATTCCCCCTCTTTGAACAGGAGCCACTTCAGCCAGCGCATACCAAATTTTAGCAGCGCGATTTCATCGTTCTTGATTTGCGCTGTGGTCTGGGGGTCAATGTCGTAGCGTGTCAGAAAAGAGCTTTCAAAGACAAATTGGCGAAACTTGTCGATGTTGTAGCTCGCCAGAAAAAACATGTTCTTGCCCTGTTCCGTAATTTTCACGTTAACCGGGAATGAGCGCTTGCGCACGATAAGCTCCGTCCACTCGGCGTTGATTTCATCGTGGCGGTCAACCCCCTGGTCTTTGCGCCATTCGGCGATGTCCCACTCCTGATCCTCTTCAAATCCCAGACAATGGGGTTCGTGGACAAAAAAGAAAAACCCATCGCCTTCGGTGGCTTCCTTGTGGCTCAGCGTGGCAACCCCCAACGGATAATATCGACAGGTTGTGGGACGGTCGGTGTAAACCAGACAGCCATCATCGCGAACAAAGGGGCAGGATTTTTGGTCGTCATCCATCAGTTTCAGTGTCACCACCGCCAAATCCGTTTTTTCCAGAATCTGGGGTGTGGTGTAGATGGCCAGGAACTGCTCCGAGGTCAGGTTCAGGCGGTTTTTCAGCTGGATGATGTCGTAGGGCGTCAGGATGATATTGATGCCGCGACAACAGTGGGTAAAACATTTTACCTTTGGGTGGCACTTAAACTTGAACCGGCTTTTCAGCCCCAGTTGAACCGGTTCGATTTTGGCCGCATTATCGGCTTTTTCCATGGACAGGTTTCCTTTCATTGCATTGAAGGATGCGCGTCTTTATACAGAAGCTGAACCCGCTTGTCAATTAAGTCCGGGCTGTCCAAATAGCCTCAAACCCGGGTCTTTGCGTCTTGATCGCGCGGTCGGGACACGACCCGGCCTATCGCGAGAACCCCACGATAGTGCGGTGCTCTTTTTTTGGTTTCTGCCGCTCAATTGCAATGCCTTGCCTCCGGCCGCGCTGAAAGATGTCTTTTCCCATTTCTAAACCACGTCTCTCGATGATGCCGAGTTTCTTCGAAAAAATAGAAAGCTCTTGACTTTATGGCCGCTGAATTTTAAACATATCAAGCTTGTTTTTTATCTAATATTTTGAATCTGTTCACAAAAGAAGCGGCTGGACGATGGAACCGGGTGCTTTCCGCCAATTCAGCTTGGGACGCCGCTTTCTTGGGCGCCTGCCCCAGGGGGGGGATCTAACCCGGTCCATCGAAATTTTTTGCCAACGCGCCGCCATTCAGACGGCCTCTTTTTCCGTAATCGGCTCGGTATCCTCCTGCACACTCGGTGTTTTCGATCAAACCCAACAGGTTTACGTGACCATCAAAGAAACAGAACCCTTTGAAATCGCCGCCTGTATGGGAAATGTGTCCCTGAATGATGGCAACCCCATCGTCAAAGCCCACGCTGTTTTGGGAAATGAGAAGGGAAAGATCATTGGTGGACGGATTTTTTCCGAAACCCTTGTCTTTGACGGAGAAATCGATCTACAAGAACTGGTCGGTGGCCCCCTGACAAGATCTTATGATCAGGAAACCGGGTTGATGCTCTGGAATGTGCCCCTCTGAGAATCCAGTCGATCCAGCGGGGAAAAACGGTAATCACCCACTTAAACATCTATCGCCTGGAGGTTGAAATGCAGATCCCGTCCACCTTGTCCAAAAACCTGAAACCCCGGCCGGATGATCACCATCTGGGCTTTGGCACCCTGTTTACCGACCATATGTTCAACATGGACTATTCCCCCGAGGAGGGCTGGTACAACCCGCGAATAGAGCCTTATGGACCCATCCAGATGGACCCGGCCACGATGGTGCTGCACTACGGTCAGGAGGTTTTTGAAGGCTTGAAGGCTTTTCGCACCGCCGAGGGCAACATCCAGTTCTTTCGCCCCAGGGACAATTTTAAACGGATGAACCGTTCCTGCCGGTCGTTGTGCATCCCCGAGTTTGATGCCGAACTGGCCTTTGACGCCTTGAAACAGTTGATCTCGATTGAAAAAGAATGGGTCCCTCGGGCCCCGGAAACATCCCTGTACATCCGCCCGACGATTATTGCCATGGACCCCTTCCTGGGAGTGCGGGCATCTCACACTTATCGCTTTTTCATCATTCTCTCGCCCGTGGGCGCCTACTACGCAGAGGGGTTCAACCCGGTAAAAATATGGGTAACGCGCGATCACGTCCGCGCCGTCCGGGGGGGGCTGGGAGAGGCCAAAACTTCAGGCAACTACGCGGCCAGCCTCTATGCCGCCGAAGAAGCCCATCGGCACGGCTACACCCAGGTGCTCTGGTTGGATGGCGTCGAGCAGCGATACGTGGAGGAAGTCGGCTCCATGAACATCTTCTTCGTTATCGACGGCGAAGTTGTCACGCCCATGCTCAGCGGCAGCATTCTCCCGGGAATTACCCGCGACTCGGTTCTATCCTTGGCCAGGTCGTGGGGGGTAACGGTTTCCGAGCGTAAAATTTCGATCGACGAGGTGATGGATGCGCACAGGGCCGGGACACTTGAAGAGGTTTTCGGCTCCGGCACGGCCGCGGTCATTTCACCGGTGGGAGAAATCAAATACGACGAAAAGATCATACCGATCGGTAAGGGCGTGGTCGGCCCGATGGCAAAACGTTTTTTCAATGCCATCACCGACATCCAGTACGGCCGCGCCGAGGCACCGGCCAATTGGATTGAAAAACTTTAACTTCTGTGGAGGGGTTCACATTTGAACCCTTCGGGACAGCCGATTTTGCCGTTTCAACGCGCATCCGCTGCCGTTTGGCGGCACCGAGGGCAGCGGATCGCGGTTTTCCATGCAGTTGCGGCAATTTCGGCGATCCATCGATCAAATCAACAGGGCGATCCGGATCGTTATCATGGAAAATTGTGAAACCACTGCAGTGGCCCACCTCCCGTTATTTATTCAGAAAATGGCGGATGAGGGAATTCACCCCTTTGTCATTGAAACATTTTCGGCTTACTACCGGCAGATTGTCGCGGGTCAGCAAGGGCTTCTGTATGACCGCGATCTGAGCGCCATCGAAGACGGTGAAATTGCGAATGCCGAATCTTTGGGCAGTTTTGCGGAAAAGGGCGAAAAGGCCCTGCCCCACACCGTCTGGATTGTGCTTAACGGCGGGCTTGGCACCAGCATGGGGCTGACCGGTCCCAAATCGCTGCTGCAGGTCAAAAACGGGCTGTCTTTTCTGGAGTTGATATTGCGGCAGACCCGTGATCAGGGAGCGCTCCTGGCCTTGATGAACAGTTTCAGCACGCAGCCGGACACACTTGCGAAACTCGCCGAAATAAACCCTTCGCCCATGCCCCTCTTTTTTCTCCAGCACAAATTCCCCAAAATTATGCAATCAGACCTATCACCGGCCACTTGCCCCCGAGACCCTGGGTTGGAGTGGAACCCGCCCGGGCACGGGGATCTTTACACGGCGCTTTATACCTCCGGGATGCTCGAACGTCTCCTGGCGGGGGGCGTTCACTACGCGTTCATATCCAATTCCGACAATCTCGGCGCCACTTTGGACCGTGCTATTTTGGGCTATTTTACTGATAAAAAATTCCCTTTTATGATGGAGGTGGCCCAACGAACGCCCAGCGATATAAAAGGCGGCCATCTCGCCCGGCATAAAAATGGAAATCTGATTCTGCGTGAAGCGGCCCAGTGCCCGCAAAGTGAAACCCGCGCATTCCAAGACATCGATTGCTATCGATTTTTCAACACCAATAACATCTGGGTCAATTTGATGTTTCTCAACAATCTGATCCAAAGGCAGGGACCAATCCCACTGCCATTGATTCTCAATCCCAAGACCCTGGACCCCCGCGACCCGAAAAGCCCCCCGGTTTTCCAGGTGGAATCGGCCATGGGGGCGGCCATTTCGGTTTTCAAAGACGCCACGGCCCTGGAAGTGAGCCGCGATCGGTTTTTTCCGGTAAAGAAATGTAACGATTTGCTCGCGGTGCGCTCGGATTATTTTATTTTTTCCGGAAAAGATCGACTCGTTTTGAACCCCGAACGGGCATCGAACCAGTTAAAAATTTGGTTGGATCCGGATTATTTCGGCCTGATCGATCAGTTCGAGAATCGCTTCACCGAGGGGATACCGAGCCTGGTGGGGTGCGAGAGCCTGCGCGTCGAGGGAGACGTTCGATTTGAAGCCAACGTAAAAATTGTGGGAAAGGTTACAATAAAAAATACTGGAAAAAAGCAAGCCCTGATTCCCAAGAATTCGCTGGTTGAGGGCAACTGGACTTTTTGACGGTCGCGGCAAGAAACGAGATTCCGGGCTTGACCCGGATTTCGGTTGACCTGCGCGGGCCACCCGCCGGTGTTTATGCAATTTTGTGTGGGTGATGCAATCGTTGCCGAAGGACCAAAAAATCACCAGGCGCGGTTGGCGTTTTTTCCGCGGCCCTTGGCACCGGCGTTATTTTCTGCTCAACAGATACTGATAGTATTTCATCACGCGCTGAACATATTCCTTTGTTTCACGGATTGGCGGGATCCCCTTGCACCGCTGAACACGGGTGGGGCCGGCGTTATAGGCCGCCAGGGCCAATGACAATTCTCCATCAAAAATATCCAGGAGATAACGTAGATATTCGGCTCCCCCCATTATGTTTTCCCAGGGGTCGTAGGGGTCGCTGACGTTCAGCAGTTGAAAATTTTGAGGCATGATCTGCATGAGGCCGACGGCACCCTTGGGAGAAACAGCCATAGGGTTAAAATCCGATTCGGCCTTGATGACAGCTTTGAGCAGCGAAAAGGAAACGCCATGGTTTTCAGCCGCCGCCGAAATGAAGTGGTCGTACAGGTCCGGAACGGAATACCTTATCTTTGCCTTTTTTTCCTTGATGAACACCCGGCAATCTTCAGCGGTGGGGACATTGGTGAAATGAATGATCCCGTCGCCGTCGATATAAGTAAAAATATCCGCTCGTGCCGGGATAGAGAAAAATATCAGATAAAGCGTGATGAGGAGCAAACCGCGGCTGATATTTCTGTATAAAACCATCTCCATAGGAAAGCCAAGACAAACGCTTTATAAAAAATTCAGACGAAATCCAATCTTGCACATCTTTGTTTTCTAAAAAAATTTTTGCGGTTGTGCAAGGTCTTTTCGATATCTGCAATCAAGAGCTAATTTACCTGTTTGTGCCGCCGAGCGCTGATTTGATGGGGTTTCAGCAGGGGAAAATCAAAATTGGGGACGACCACCGGTTTTTAAATGATCCCGCTATCTATAGCGAAGGCTTCGGCTTTTTTAGACGGGAACTTGAGCATGCGACTGTTCTGTGGTCCTGTGGTCCCCGCACTCTTTAAGTCTCGAGCGCAGCGGGCATTGAATATCTTTTTTTCCTCATTAAAGTCTCTTTTTCTTTGGGGGTAAAAATTTTTATTTGACCGTATTTCCCGTCAAATCCAGGGCTTATTTGAACTTCATTTTTTCGGACGCGTCTGACAGCTTCGGCCAGCAGCGAACCGCCTGCACTTTGGAGAATTTCAATTGGGTGATGACGCAGGATATCCAATTCGCAGCCGCATCTCTGCAGCAGCTTTTCCCGGGCTTGCTGAACTCGCTTGGCGGACGGCCCGACCGAAAACAGTTCTCCCAGAATATCGCTGAGGGGTGCCATGCAATAAAAGGGATGGGTTCGCTCGGGGCGTTGCCCACCTGGCCTGTCCGCCAGTGCTTCAACCCGCGAGAGTACGCCCAGGGTCAGCGGCTTGGCGCAAACGGGGCAAAGGCCCCGATGGTAAATGGTTTCTTGGGGGGAAAAGCGGGTGCCGCATTTCCGGTGGCCATCAAAATGGTACTTTCCCTCCTCGGGAAAAAATTCAATAGTGCCGAGGAATTGAAGCGGATCCCCGCTTCTCAGTGCGCTGTAGATGGCGCTATAAGACAAATCCGTATCGAAAAGGTTGGCCT
>JBAPYE010000388.1:0-4910 GCA_049284575.1 Desulfobacterales bacterium | reverse complement strand
CTCCTGCTGACAGGCGATGCCAGGAAAACACTCCAGCGGCTCTTGGAAGCGTTGACGGCTGAAAAGCCCGCGGCGGTCAAACCCGCGGCCGGGGTCGATGCCCTTGCCGCCGCACGCGACGCGCTCGGGTCCGCCAAAACGGTGGTGATCATTCCCGGTTACGGGATGGCGCTGGCCCAGGCGCAATTCAAGGTCGTGGCGTTGGCGGCGCTTCTGGAAAAGCGGGGGGCCACCGTCAAATTCGCCATTCACCCCGTGGCGGGCCGGATGCCCGGCCACATGAACGTCATTCTGGCCGAGGCCGAGGTCGATTACGAAAACCTTCTTGAAATGGACGCGGTCAACCCCCGGTTCGAGGAGACCGACGTGGCCCTGATATTCGGGGCCTGCGACGTGGTCAACACGGCCGCCATTGACGTGCCGGGAACCCCGATTTCCGGCATGCCGATCCTGATGGCGCATGCGGCCAAAACCGTTATCGTCTGCAACCTGGACACAAAACCCGGTTATTCGGGTGTTGAAAATCCCCTTTACGACACCCCCAAAACCATTTTACTGTTGGGTGATGCTAAAAAAACGGCCAGCCAACTGGTCTCCGCACTGGAATCGCAGCCCTGCGGGAATCCGCCCTGAAAAGCGGGCTGACGCCGACGGCCCTCCGCAGCCATCCCTGGGGCGCCTGGGTGTTTTATCTTTTCGATCCCGAGGGACACCGGCTGGAGTTCTGGCAGGCGCGGGCTTCCGATGAGGGGCGGGCCCGCAAAAGCCCGGTCAGGTTTTGATCTGGATGATCCCGCGGGTCGGCTGATGCGGAAAATCCTCCAGCGTCGCCAGATCGTCCTTGTCCCGCAGAAAGGTCGGCTCGCTTTGGAGGTAGTGCACGATGGTCGCGGCCACCGCCTCCAGGGAGGCCATACAGGTGCGCTCGTAGCCGTGGGAGCCGTCCACGCCGAAGCAGACCAGCGCCGTGCGGGTGTCGTTGCCGGCTTCAATTGCCGAGGCGGAATCGCTGCGATAGAAGCGGAAGACGTCCTTGGCATACGCGATGCGGTTGTCCTCGCAGATCCTGACCAGCTTGCGGGTGAGGTGATAGTCAAACGGGCCGCTTTGGTCCATCATACCGATGGTCACGCCGTCATCCAAGGCATTTTGGCCTGTGGCTACCGGGGCGTGATCGATCACCACCATCTCCGCCACATCGACGCAAACCGCCGCTGAGGCGCCGTTGCCGACCTCCTCGAAAACGGTAAAAATCAGGTGGCAAGTGACGGGCAGAACGGCCGCGGTGTCCCGGATGGCCTTGGCGGCCGCCAGCAAAAGCGCCACCCCCGCCTTGTCGTCCAGGTGCCGGGCGTTGATGAACCCGTTCGGCGTGATTTCAGGCAGGGCGTCGAACGCCACGAAATCCCCGACCGAAAAGCCGGCCGCCTGTAGCTCGCTGCGCGAACGGGAGGGCTCATCCACCCGGATTTCCACATGATCCCAGCCGGTGGGTTGGGTGTCGACCGCGTCGCCGAAGACATGCCCGGACGCCTTGAGGGGTAAAACGGTTCCCCGCCGCGGACCGTTGGGTGTGAAGACCGTGACCCGCCCGCCCTCGGCGAAACGGCTGGACCAGGTCCCGATGGGGGCAAGCCCCAGGCGCCCGTTTTCTTTCAGCCGGTTGACCATGGCGCCCAAGGTGTCCAGGTGGGCGGCCACGGCGCGGTCCAGCAGGTTCCGTTTCCCCGGCAGGGTTGCCCGGATGGCGCCCCGCCGGGTGACGCTGACCTCCAGCCCAAGGCGCTCGAGCTCCTGGCCGACAAAATGCACAATCTGGTCGGAGTACCCCGATGGGCTGGGAATGTTCAGCAAGGCCAGAAGGGTTTTCTGCAAGTAGGCCTGGTCGATCGCTGCCATCGGCTCAGACCTGTATCGCCGGCTGCCCGGCGGCAGCGGTCTGGGGGAAGAGAAAGTCGACGAAGCGTTCGGCCGTCGGCTGCGGTTCGTGGTTTGCCAGCCCCGGGCGCTCGTTGGCTTCGATGAGCCAGTAGTCCGGGCGGGTCAGGTCGGGCACCATGAGGTCCAGCCCGGTGACCGGAATCCTGAGCGCCCGGGCGGCTTTCTCGCCCACCGCGCCCAAGGCCGGGTGGATTTCACCGGTCACATCGGTGATGGTGCCGCCCGTGTGCAGGTTGGCGGTCTTGCGCAGCAGGATTTTTTCTTCCGCCCGGGGCACGTCGTCCAGATCGTAGCCCGCCAGTCGCAGACAGCGGTTGGTTTCGGCGTCCAGCGGCAGGCGCCCTTCGCCGCCCGTCGCGGCCGCCCGCCGCCGATTATACTTTTCTATCAAGGTGCGTACGCTGTGCCGCCCGGTGCCGACGATCACCGGCGGCCGACGGACGGCGGCGGCCACCATCCGGTAATCGATCACGATCAGGCGCAGGTCTTCACCCGTGACCAATTCCTCCAGGACCACATCTGGACAGTAGCGGCGGGCGCGCCGAATGGCCTGCTCGAGATCCGCCTCGGTCTGCAGATCGACGCTGATGCCGTCTCCCTGTTCGCCGCGGGCCGGCTTGACCACGAGCCGCTGCAGGGCCGCGAGGACCTTTTGGTTCTGGTCGGGCTTTCCGGCTGAATATTGCCGGGGCATGTTCAGGCCGGCCGCCTTGAGAACCCGATGGGTCACCCGCTTGTCGTCGCATCGGCTCATGGCCACGGCGGAAGTCTGATCGGTCAGGGATTCCCGGCAGGCGATGCTGCGGCCGCCGAGCGTCAGATCGAAATAGCCGTGTTCGGCGTCCACAATCCTGACCTCGATGCCGCGGCGCCGGGCCTCCTTGACGATGATGGCGGCATAAGGATTCAACCGATCCACCGGTGACGTGCCGGTGTAGAGGGGCTCGTTGATCGGGTTTTTGCGTTTGACGCAGAAGACCGGCACCCGCTGAAATCCAATTTTTTCGTACAGGGTGATGGCCTCGGAGTTGGTGTAGAGCACCGAGAGATCCAGGTAGGCCCTGCCGCGGGTCAGGTAGTGGCCGGCCAGATGGCGTACCAGGGCCTCGCCCACCCCAGGCGCCTGGGCTTGGGGATCCACCGCGAGGCACCAGAGGCTGGCGCCATTTTCGGGATCGGTGAAAACCTCGGCGTGGTCGACGCCGGTGACGGTTCCGACGATCTGCCCGTCCACATGCGACTCCGCGACCAGGTAGGTCCGCTCGCGGGAAGCGGTATGGTCGAGCAGGAACTCGGGATCGCAGCCGACCATCTGGCGGGCGGCATACAGACGGTTGATCCCTTCGGCGTCTTTGCGGGAATGGAGCCTGCGGATCGTAAAGGCCCCCGGCCGGGGGCTGGGCGGCTGGTAGTCGTGCAGCCACAAACGGTAGGTATGGGAGGGGTCCAGAAAGAAGCGATCCGGCCCCATCGCGAGCAGCACGTGCGGGTCGCGCAAATAAAAGGTGATGTCACGCTTTCCGGCGGGCTCGCGCGCCATCGCGGCACACAGGGTCTTCTGGGAGCGAAAGGTGTGGCCGAAAATGATGCGCCCCCAGCCCATGTCGATCTCCGCATTGGCGCTCATTTGAGCGGCCTTCGGGCCCTGCGGCAGCTTATCGTTGCGCACCGTGAAGCTCGTTATGCGCTGCAACCGATCGCGCAAATCGCTGGTTCGTTCCATATGCATCCTCCTTGGGGATAGTGGCATTTCGGCCGCGTCAAAGCCCCTGGGCGGAAAGCCAGTAGCTCAGCACGGCCATCTGCCAGATCTTCGAGCCCCGCAGCGGCGTGAAGTGTTTTTCCGGCTCGGCCAGTAAACGGTTGACATACTGTGGGTTGAAGAGCGCGCGCTCGCGGCTTCGCGCAGACAGCAGGGCCTCCCTGACAAAGGCCAAATAATCCCCCTGGAGGTGTTTGAGGGCCGGCACGGGGAAATAGCCCTTGGGGCGGTCGATCACCTCCGCGGGGATGATGCCGCGGGCGGCCTCCTTGAGCACGTGTTTGCCGCCGCCCGCGACCTTGAATTGTGCCGGGATGCGGGCGGCGAGTTCCACCACCTCATGGTCCAGAAAAGGCACCCGTGCCTCCAGGCCCCAGGCCATGGTCATGTTGTCGACCCGCTTGACCGGATCCTCCACCAGCATCACCGTCGTGTCGATCCGCAGGGCTTTGTCGATCGCGGCCGGGGCGCCCGCGGCCTCGAAGTGGTTCTGGACAAACTCGACACTGTAGTCTTTTTCCAGAAACCGCGGGTCAACCGCCGCCGCGTATTCCGTATGGCTGCGATCGAAAAAATGCCCGATATAGTCGTAAAGCGGGGCGCTGCTGGTCATCAGGGGCGGATACCAGTGATATCCGCCGAATATTTCGTCGGCGCCCTGGCCGCTCTGGACAACCTTGACGTGCCGGGCGACGGACCGGCTCAGGAGGTAAAACCCGATGCAATCGTGGCTGACCATCGGCTCGCTCATCGCACTGATGCAGTCATCGATGGCGGACAGCACATCCTCCGCGCGGGCTTCGATGCGATGGTGCCGCGTTGCAAAGTGCTCGGCCACGCGGTCGGAGTAGTGAAACTCGTTGCCCTCCTCGCCGTTGACGGCGTCGAAACCGATGGAAAACGTTGTGAGGTCCGTCTGTCCCAGTTCGGATAGGAGCCCCACCACAAGGCTGGAGTCCACCCCGCCGGATAGCAGCACCCCCACGGGGACATCGGCTGTAAGCCGCCGCTTGACCGCCCGCCGCAGCGCCTGCCGGACGCGTACTTTCCATTCCGCCACGTCGTAGCCGCGCTCCTCCGGGCGGGGGCCGAAATCCAGCGTCCAGTAGGACTCCCTTTTGATTTCGCCGTGGGGGTCGATGGTCATGGTCTCGCCCGGCGGCAGTTTTCGAACGGTCCTGAGGATGGTGCGGGGGGCGGGGACCAC
>JBAPYE010000387.1:0-4021 GCA_049284575.1 Desulfobacterales bacterium | reverse complement strand
TGGCGGGGCTGATGCCATCCACCGAGATTTCGAGGATCTCCCCGGCCGGCCGCCCGGTGTGGTCCATGGCGTCGACGACGATCAGCCGTTCGGGTTTCTGGGGCACCAGCAGCAGGTCGAAGAGGATGTCGCGGATGGCGGTGCCGACGTCCAGGGCGCCGACCCACGGGGGCAGCGCATGGTCGGCCGTCAGGCGTTCGATGACCTGCGGCCCGAAGCCGTCATCACCCAGAAGGGGGTTTCCGCAGCCGAAAACCAGGCACCGTGGGCTGCCCTCCCGACACAACCGATCCGATTTTGCATCATCGGGAGCCGGAGCGGGCGCCGCGCCGCTTCAACGGGGGTACCGCGGGTGGTGCGAGGTGACGGTCTGGAAGGAAACGATTGGGGGGGGCTGGTCGGGCTGGGTGAATCGGCAGCATCGGTCCGGTGCGCTTTTGGCGAACTTCCCGTCGACCTTCCGCGATGGCGCGCGGCGTGCCCTGAAAGCTCATCCTTCCCTTGCCGGGGACCGCTGCCGCGCCCGGCCGCATCTTCTCGGGAGACAATGCCGCCGATTTCCCGAAAGAAGACTTGACCGAGAGCGGCGCAGGGGGGGTAGGGTCGCGGTAAAAAATAATTCCACAATATGGCACCGGATTTTGGTTCGTCACCAAGGCACATCCGTCGGCGCATATCGCGATATGTGTCGGCGGATGTAACGCCGGTGGCGGGCCAAAAGACAAGCAAGATGTGGCATTATTTTTTTCCGAGGCCCTTAGCCGCGGGTCAGCTGGCGGTACTTGATCCGGTGGGGGCGGTCGGCCTCGGACCCCAGGCGGCGCCTGCGGTCGGCCTCGTAATCCGAGTAGTTGCCTTCGAACCACACCGCCCGGCTGTCGCCCTCGAAGGCCAGGATGTGGGTGGCGATGCGGTCCAAAAACCAGCGGTCATGGCTGATCACCACCGCACAGCCGGCAAAGTTTTCGAGAGCCTCCTCCAGCGCCCGCATGGTGTTGACGTCCAGGTCGTTGGTGGGCTCGTCCAGCAGCAGGACGTTGCCGCCGTCCTTGAGCATGCAGGCCAGGTGCACCCGGTTGCGCTCGCCGCCGGAGAGCAGGCCGACTTTTTTCTGCTGGTCGCTGCCCGTAAAGTTGAAGCGCGCCACGTACGCCCTGGATTTGACCGAGACCGCACCCAAATCGATGACGTCCCGGCCGCCCGAAACGACCTCCCAGAGGGTCTTCTGCGGATCGAGGCTGTCCCGGTTCTGGTCCACGTAGGCCAGCCGGACGGTCTCGCCGATGCGGAGGGAGCCGGCATCCGGCGCCTCCCGGCCGATGATCATCTCAAAGAGCGTGGACTTGCCGGCGCCGTTGGGTCCGATCACGCCGACGATGCCACCCGGCGGCAGCCGAAAGGACATGTCTTCGAAGAGCAGCCGGTCGCCGTAGCCCTTGGAAAGTCCTTCGGCCTGGACCACCAGCTCGCCTAGGCGCGGCCCGGGCGGAATGTAGATTTCGAGGTCCCGGGCATGGGCGGCGCTCTCCTGGGAGAGCAGTTTCTCATAGGCGCTGATGCGCGCCTTGGACTTGCTCTGGCGCGCCTTGGGGCTCATCCGGATCCACTCCAGCTCGCGCTGTAGGGTTTTGCGGCGGTGGCTTTCGGCCTTTTCCTCCTGCCGCAGGCGCTCCTGCTTCTGCTCCAGCCACGAGGAGTAATTGCCCTTCCAGGGAATGCCGTGGCCGCGGTCCAGCTCCAGGATCCAGCCGGCGACGTTGTCGAGAAAATAGCGGTCGTGGGTGACGGCGATGACGGTGCCCTCGTACTGCTGCAGGTGGTGCTCCAGCCAGGCCACGGACTCGGCGTCCAGGTGGTTGGTGGGCTCATCCAGCAGCAGAATGTCCGGTTTCTGGAGCAGCAGGCGGCAGAGGGCCACCCGGCGCTTTTCACCGCCGGAGAGCACCTTGACCGGGGTTTGGCCCTCGGGGCAGCGCAGGGCATCCATGGCCATGTCCAACCGGGCGTCGAGGTCCCAGGCATCATGGGCGTCAAGCTGCTCCTGGACCTCCCCCTGACGCTGGATCAGGGCGTCCATCTCGTCGTCGGACATCGGCTCTGCGAACTGCTCGTTGATCCGGTTGAACTCGTCCATCAGATCGACGGTCTCCTGGACCGCCTCCTCCACGGTCTGGCGGACCGTTTTACTCTCGTCCAGGGTGGGCTCCTGGGTCAATAGACCCACGCTGAGCCCCGGGCTGAAGGTCAGCTTGCCGTTGAATTCGGTGTCCACCCCGGCCATGATGCGCAGGAGCGAACTTTTGCCCGAGCCGTTGAGACCCAGCACACCGATCTTGGCGCCGTAGAAATAGGACAGCGAGATGTCCTGGATCACGGGTTTTTTGTCGTAGTATTTGCTCACCTGCATCATCGAGCAGATGATCTTGTCGGGTTGTTGACGCATACCGTCCTCCTTAAAGGTGCTGAAGATTATCCCTGAAAGCTCCTGGTGCGGCTAGCCGTGAGGCGCGGCAGCCGGTGGCCGCACCCCAACCGGCGCCCCTCTACTACATCAGATGGCCAGTGACGATCAACCGCATTCGGCCCCAGGCTTCAAAAAACCGACGGCAAGCCTCCGGCTTTGGATGGGGGTCAGCCCAGGTTGAACAGCGCGGCGTGGTTGGAGGTGAAAAAGGGCGGGTCGTTTCCCAGGATGGCGCGGATGGGCGCCGGCTTTTTGAACTCCGCCGCGAGAAACCGGCGCACACGGTCGCGGTGCCAACCGGCGGGGTGGGCGAATTGGCGGTAAAGCGACAGGTCACCTGCGTAGAACGGCAGCGTCGCCAGCGCCCGGGCCTCCGGGCTGTAGGCCGGCAGATTGAAAACGGCCAGATTGAGAAAATCGATCGCCGCGGCGTGCGCCAGGGTAAAAGCCATCGTCCGGCGGGCGCTTAGAAGCGTTTCCGCCGGGGTCCCGAAGAGCAGGTAGACGTAGGTGGCGATTCCGGCCGCCTTGAGGGCCTTGAGGGCCCGGGAAACCGTGGACAGGTCTGTCCCTTTTTCAAGCGCATCCAGCACGGCCTGGTCACCGGACTCCACCCCCAGCTTGAGCATGACGCATCCCGAGGCTCTCAGCGCCCGGGCAAATTCTGGGTCGGCCAGATGGGTGGTGATGCGCGCAAACCCGTACCAGGGCACCCCCGGCGGGTTCAGAGCAAGCCTTTTGAGAAAGCGCGGCGAGAGGGCGTTGTCCAGGAAATGGATCAGCCGGGGATGGAAACCCGCCTTGAGCCCGGCGATATCCCGAAGGACCGCCTCCCCGTCGCTGGGGTGGTAGCCGCTGTTTTCCGATTTCTCCGGACAGAAGGCGCAGCGCCGCCAGTAGCAGCCGCGGGCGGTGCTGTAGGGCAGGATCGGCCCCGGGGAGAGATAGCGCTCAAGATCGAAGGGGCTGTAATCAAACCCGCCGACCTCCCCCTGCCCCTCTGCGCCGCACAGGGCCGCCAGGGGCGCTTCCCCCGGACCTCCGACAAGCGCGTCCACCAGGCCGCCAAAGGGGCTGCGAAACCCCGGGATGTGCCGCCAGGAGCTGACCAGACCGCCGCCCATGACGATTCGGACGGCGGGCAGCCGCTTTCTGAACCAGCCGGCGAGGGCAAAGCCGCTCAGCGCCTGGCTCATGAAGTTGACCGAAATCCCGACAATCTCGGGCGCCCGCGCCGTCAACAGGTCCGCCAGGGGTTTCTCCAGCCCGCCCATAAAGGGATTTTCCGCGAAGCGCTCCGCCGCCCGCAGCAGGTCCCCACTGCGCACCGGCGACAGCCGCGGATCGGTGTAGTTGGAAAGCGAAATCTCAACCCCGGCCGCCCGGCCGGCCAATTGCAGCACGCGGTGGGTGTCCATCACCGCGCGCTTGTAGCGGTCGAGGCTGGTGTAGAGGGCGCCGCCCCGCAGGGCCCGCAAATTGGTATCGCGGCCGGCCAGCGCCCGGCGCGACCAGGTGTCGCCGACGGCCGGCGCACGGCCCAGCAAATCGCAGAGC
>JBAPYE010000386.1:0-15034 GCA_049284575.1 Desulfobacterales bacterium | reverse complement strand
GTGTAGGTCACCACCAGGGACTTGCTGCCGTTGTTGCCGGCCGCGTCCCTGGCTATGAAGGTCAGGGTGTTGGTCCCGGCGGAAAGTGGGATGTTGCCCGCCGTCCAGTTGCCTCCGCTTAAGGTTGCCGTGCCGCTGCCATTGGGGGGGTTGCTCCAGGTCACCTGCGTCACCCCCACGTTGTCGGCCGCCGTGCCTTTGACCGTCAGCGGTGAAGCGCCCGTGGCGTAGCTGCCACCGCTGGTCGGGCTGCTGAAAGATACCGTCGGGGCCGCGGTGTCGGGCGCCGTGTAGGTCACCACCAGGGACTTGCTGCCGTTGTTGCCGGCCGCGTCCCGGGCCGTGAAGGTCAGGGTGTTGGTCCCGGCGGAAAGTGGGATGTTACCCGCCGTCCAGTTGCCTCCGCTTAAGGTTGCCGTGCCGCTGCCATTGGGGGGGTTGCTCCAGACCACCTGCGTCACCCCCACGTTGTCGGCCGCCGTGCCTTTGACCGTCAGGGGCGTGGCGCCCGTGGTGTAGCTGCCGCCGCTGGTCGGGCTTGACAGCGCAATCTCCGGACTGATGCCGTCCGTGAGGGTTTTGTGAACTTCGGTTGAAAAACCACTTTCATTTTCCGAGGTATCATAGGCCGTAACGGCAAAATAGTAGGTGGCGCCCTCGGAAAGCGTGTCCAGGGTGCAGGTGGTGGCGGTGTTCACATTCAGCGGTGGGCCATAGGTGCGGGATGAGGTGCCGTAATACACGCGGTAGCCGCCAAGGTCGTTTTCGGGATTGGGCTGCCAGTTCAATGTGGCGCTGCCGGCCATCGAACTCACCGGCAGAAAGGCCAAAATCGCCAGAATCAAAAACAAGTGAAAAAAGTGCTTTTTCATTACCCCACATTCCTTTCCGTTGGCACCCCGCTCACCATCGTCGGGGTGTGGATCGTCCAATGAATCAGAGGTTTTTCGTCAAAAAGTGTTTTTTCTCAGCAGTAAGCACCGAATGTGCCAAAAACATGTTCTCCGCTATCCCGGTCCCGAGCGCACCATGCGCCGGCAGGCGACCGCCGCAGATTTAGGCGCAAACCTGAACCAGCCGGATATATTTTCAAACCCGTCGATCCCGGAGGTTTTGATAGCGATTTTTTGGGTTGCGCCCCATGCCCTTGTTATAAAAAAAAATACAGCGCCCCCGCTTTTTGACACCGGCGAATTGTTTAAATCTGGAGCACCGAAGGCTTCATAGGGATGGTTGGATTTTTGGGCCGCCATCAAAAGATCGCTTGACGGGAAAAATGGGCGGGGTTACAGAAAAGCGAAGGCTTTGGTGCAGTCAGGTGAATAGCAAGCGGCTTTTGCAGCGAGGCGGGCGATGATCCTCTGGTCCCGATCGATTCCAGACAACGGCAGCCCCCACCCAAAGCGTGCCTTGGCCCGGCACCCGAGGGGAAGGGATTTCCGCGGCCTTCTGCTTGCGGTTTTTCTTTTGTCCACCGTTTCAGGTTGCGCCACACCCCCTCGGTCGGCTTCCCTGGCGGGGGCCGGCACCCGCCAGGCGCCCATCCTGATCGACCATCGCTGCACCCGAATCGAGCGGATTCCACTTGTCTGGGTCGAGAAAGCCCGGACGGAATGCCGGGTGGCCTATGGATACAGCCAGACCGGGGGTCAGATCCTGGCCGGCCTGGAAAACCTCGAACTGCAGGATCGCCGCTTTTCCGTCGACCGCCTGGGCAGCGGGGGAGGACTGGCGCTCTTCAGCGACGAGCTTCAGGGAGATCTGGGGACGCCGGACGCCCATCGCTGGACCGACCGGACGCGCTTTTTGTTGGAAAAAGGGTGGGGGGACGTCAACGTCGTCGTCTGGACCTGGGGAGACCAGCTGACCCGCTATTCAGAGAAACAGGTTGGCTTCTATCTCCACCAGATGACGGCGCTGGAAGAGCGGTTTCCCGGCGTCGCCTTTGTTTACATGACCGCGCCGCTGGACGGCAGCGGTACGGAAGGCAACGTTCACCGCCGCAACCAGCAGATCCGGCTTTTTTGCCGCGATCACAACAAGATTTTATATGACTTTGCGGACATTGAACGCTTCGATCCCGACGGGGTCGACTATTTGGCCAAGGGCGGGGATTTCGGTTGCTATTATCGTGATAATGGCAGCGTTAAGAACTGGGCTGAGGAATGGTGCCGGCGCCACGCCGGGTCCTGCATGACCTACGACTGCCCGAGCAGCAAACCCCTCAACTGCGACCTCAAAGCGCGCGCCTTTTGGTGGCTGTTGGCAAGAACCGCGGGCTGGAAACCCACAGGGCGATGAAAGCGGCCAGGACCTCAGTCACGGAACGGTGAATCGATACGATCTTCTGTGGCGAAACGGGGGGGCTGCGCATGTTCGATCGGGCGCGGCCGGGATGACGCCGGACCCGGAGGTGGCCTGGGTTTGCCGCTATCCTCCCCTTGCCAAGCAGCAATTCACCCCCCGAAGCGGCGGATATCCTCGATGAAAAATGGGGTGCAGCGCATCCCAACACTCATTTTCTTGACCCAAATGCGGGCCATGGTGACGGTCTGACCGTCCATATCCACCAGGCTGGGGAGTTCCTCGACGTAGGTGATGTCATCCGTCATGAACTCGTAGTAGAAGGTGCTGGTACTGTATGGGTCCGGCACCAGAACGATCTTCTCGGGATCGTAAGGGTGCTTGCGGGGCGCACCCGAAAACGCGACGTGGGTATCCCGAATGGCCTTGGGGTCACGGGGCTTTTTGTAAGCCTGAATTTCAAATTTGGTTGATTTTCCGGTTTCGACTGGAAAACGCGACATGCGAATCCCCCCTTGCAGCTGTTTTTCCGAAGACCTCCCGGTGCTTTGAAGCCGCCCCCTCCTGCGGCCTCACAACCGGTCGCAGGGAACATCCGCCAGAAACGCCTCGAAAGCCTCATCGAGGCTATCCACCAGCGCTTCTACTGGATAACGGAGACCGCAGAACCTGCAGACAAACGAGATCTTCCGTCAGTCTCGTTGAAAGCTCATGGGGCGGCCGCACTTCAGGCAGGCAACGGGTTCTTTTTCCATGGTGCTCTTTTTAATAAATATTCCTTATGTTGTCAAGTACTTTTGCCGTTTTGAGGGTCCCCTCAAACGGCCCCCGGAACGGCGCCGCGACCTCCACCCCGTTTGACATTAAAGGGCTGTTCTGGCAAATAAAGGAGTTGAAAACCTTACCGACGGGCCGTCTTGAGCGCCGTTCCCGGCCGATGTGCACCTCCAACCCGATAGTATGCACCCGCGACCCGATCCGACAACCCCATCGACCACAGAAAGCCCCCCATGACCCATCTTTTCAACGGCATTCAATGCCCGGGATTCAAGGCGGCCGGTTTGGCGGCCGGCCTCAAAAAGAACGGCAAGAAAGACCTCGGCCTGATCTTCTCCGAGACCCCGGCCAGCGTCGCCGGGGTGTTTACCACCAACCGGGTTAAGGCCGCCCCTGTGCGACTGGACATCGAGCGGGTCGCCGGCGGCAAGGCCCAGGCCGTCATCGTCAACAGCGGCAACGCCAACTGCTGCGTCGGCGAAAACGGGCTTTCGGCCGCGATGGCGATGTGCCGGGCCGCGGCGCTGCACCTGAGCATTGCCGAAAACCTGGTCCTGGCGGCCTCCACAGGGGTGATCGGCGAACCGTTGCCCGTTGAAAAGATCACGGCCGCCGCCCCGCGTCTGGTCAAGGCCCTCTCCGCCGAGGGGTTCAACGATCTGGCCGAGGCCATCATGACCACCGACACCGTACCTAAAACCGTTTCCCGCCGGGCCGCCATCGCCGGCAAAACCGTCACCGTGGTCGGGGTTGCCAAGGGGGCGGGGATGATCCGACCGGACATGGCCACCTTGCTCTGCTTTGTGTGCACGGATGCGGACGGCCCGCCAGCCGTGTTGCACACCTGCCTGTCGAGGGCCTGTGAAAAGAGCTTCAACCGCATCACCGTGGACGGCGACACCAGCACCAACGACACCCTGCTGCTCCTGGCCAATGGCCTTTCAGGCGCCTCCCTGGCCGAAGCCGGCGCCCGGGCCGCCTTCCAGGAAATGCTGGACGATATCCTGACGGCGCTGGCCAAGATGCTGGTGCGCGACGCCGAAGGCGCCACCAAGCTGGTGGAGATCGCGGTCAAAGGGGCCCTGAGCGACGCCGACGCCCGCCGGGTCGCCGATACGGTGGCCAATTCGAGCCTGGTGAAAACCGCCCTTTTCGGCGAGGATGCCAACTGGGGCCGCATCCTGGCAGCCGCCGGCCGTTCAGGGGCGCAGCTGGCCCCCGAGCGGATCGACGTTTTCTTCGACGCGGTCTGCATGTGCAAAGACGGCCAGGGCTGCGGCAAGACCGCTGAAGCCGAGGCCACGCGGGTTCTCAAAACAGCGGAATTCACGATTACCCTGGATCTCAAGCTGGGCGCGGGCCGGGCCGCGGTCTGGACCTGCGATTTTTCCCTTGATTACGTCAAGATAAATGCCGATTACCGGTCCTGACCCACCCCGCGGCCGGGAGGCCGCCGGCGCGCATCCCGCACCGCCCGTTTCCCCCAAAGCCCGACACGGTGACCCATGGCTCTCATGCGCCTGCAAAAATACCTCTCGGCGGCCGGCTTCTGTTCGCGCCGCAGCGGCGAGGAACATATCCGCCGGGGCGCCGTGACGGTCAACGATCAGACGGTGACGGCGCTGGGCACCAAGGTGGACCCCGAGCGCGACACGGTGGCGGTGGACGGCCAGCCGGTGGCGCTTCAGGAAAAAACCGTCTATATTCTGCTTAATAAACCCGTGGGGTATGTGACCAGCTGTCAGCACCCCGGTGAACGGGTCGTCCTGGATCTGGTCAGCGTCGCCCAGCGGGTCTTTCCCGTGGGGCGGCTGGACAAGGATTCCCGCGGGCTGCTGCTCTTGACCAATGACGGCCGGATCCACCACCGGCTCTCGCACCCGTCCTTCGACCACGAAAAGGAATACGAGGTGACGGTGGCGGCCCCGATTCCCGACGGTGCGCTGCTGAAAATGGCCCAGGGCATGCCCCTGATGGGTACCCGCACCCGGCCGGCAGCGATTCGCCGGCTCACGGCGCGGCGTTTCCGCATCGTTCTGCAGGAGGGCCGCAACCGCCAGATCCGCCGCATGGTCGGCAAGGTGGGCCACACGGTTATCGATCTCAAACGCATCCGCCTGGCGAATTTGAGGCTCGGGCGTTTGGCGGAGGGCACCTGGCGCCATTTGAGCCCAGGGGAGGTGAGCGCCCTGCTCAGCCGCACCCTGCCCGCCAAAGACCCCGGCGCGCCTTGCGCCAAGCCGCCATCGAAAACTGCCGTCGGACTGAACCCGGGCCGGCAATGGCGTTCGAAATGACCCGGACGCTTGAGAAATTACCGCGGGATCGTCTTTCGCAATCGAAAGGAACCAGAATGGTCACGTTTGAAAGTTTGCTCTCAGGTCGGGAAAAGATTGCCGTCGTCGGTCTGGGTTACGTGGGGCTGCCGCTGGCGGTTCACCTGGCGGCCCACTTCACGGTCGTCGGGTATGACCTGAAGGCCGAGCGCATCGCAGAACTAAGGGCGGGCAAGGACCGCACCCTGGAGGTTCCAGAGGCCGACCTGCGCCGGGCCGCCATCGCCTTCAGCAGCGACCCCGCGGATCTTACCGGCTGCGGGCTGGTCATCGTGGCCGTACCGACACCCATCGACGACCACCGCATTCCCGATCTGGGTCCGGTCCGCGGGGCTTCCAGCGCCGTGGGACGGAACCTGGCCCGCGGGGCCTGCGTGGTGTTTGAATCCACCGTCTACCCGGGAGTGACCGAAGAGGTCTGCGTCCCGATCCTGGAGCGCGAGAGCGGGCTTGCGCTGGGAACGGATTTCACCGTGGGGTATTCACCCGAGCGCATCAACCCCGGTGACCGGGTTCACACCGTCGACAAGATCGTCAAGATCGTGTCCGGCTCGGATGCCCCTACCCTGGAGCTGCTCGCCAAGGTCTACGGTCGGATCGTCACCGCCGGCATCCACCGCGCATCGTCCATCCGGGTGGCCGAGGCCGCCAAAGTCATCGAAAACACCCAGCGGGACATCAACATCGCCCTGATGAACGAGCTTTCCATGATCTTCCACCGCATCGGCATCGACACCACCGAGGTGCTGGAGGCCGCCGGTACCAAGTGGAATTTTCTGCCGTTCCGCCCAGGGCTGGTCGGTGGCCACTGCATCGGCGTCGACCCCTACTATCTGACCTTCAAGGCCGAGGCCCTGGGCTACCACCCCGAAATGATCCTGGCCGGGCGCCGGATCAACGACAACATGGGCAAATACGTGGCCGAACGGGTGGTCAAGATGCTCATCGGCGCCGGCAAACAGGTGCGCGACGCCCGGGTGGCCGTGCTGGGGCTGACCTTCAAGGAGGACGTCCCGGATCTGCGCAACACCCGGGTGATCGACATCATTTCGGAGCTCGCCGATTACGGCGTTCAGGCGGCGGTCCACGACCCGATGGCCAGCGCCGCCGAGGCCCGCCGCTACTACGATCTGGAGCTCCAGCCGCTGGAACGTCTGCAGGGCGTTGACGCCGTCATCCTGGCGGTGCTGCATCGCTCCTACCGCGAACTGGGGCTGGCGCGCCTGGCCGGACTGTGTCAAAATGGAGCACCGATGGTAATCGACGTCAAAGGCGCTTTCAGCCCGGCCGAGGCCCAGGCCCTGGGAATCGCTTACTGGCGCATCTGACTTGCAACAGCTGCCGATGCGGTGGACTTCAGCGCCTCGGCAAACAAAATGGCCACCGGCCAGGAAAGGGGGCAGCCGTGTCACACCCCAACCCCATCACCGGAATTTCGGCCTGCGTTTTCGACGCCTACGGCACCCTCTTCGACGTCCACTCGGCCGTCGGCCGCCACCGCCCGCGCCTGGGCCCGCAGGCGGATGAGATTTCGGCTCTATGGCGCAATCGTCAGCTGGAATACACCTGGCTGCGCAGCCTCATGGCCCGCCACGCCGATTTCTGGCAGATCACCGGGGAGGCCCTGGATTTTGCACTGGCCGCCCACGGCGTCGACGATGCGGACCTCAGGGCGGACCTGATGGCAGCCTACCTGGATCTGGACTGTTTTCAGCAGCAACCCGAGCGTCTGCCGGGCCGGCCCGACGCGCAAATCCTCTCCCTGGCCGGGCTGCCTGACTTGCTGACCGCTTGAGGCCGCGCCACCCATTCACCGGCAACCAGACCGAATCCCAGCGAAAGGAGACCCCCATGGCCGCTCAAAACTTCAAGGCGATGATCGTGACCGAAACCCCCCAAAAAACCTTTCAGCGCAGCATCCAGGAACGATCCATCGACCAGCTGCCCGAGGGCGCGGTGCTCGTTCGGGTGCACTACTCCTCCCTGAACTACAAGGACGCGCTTTCCGCCACCGGCAACAAGGGCGTCACCCGCCGCTATCCCCACACGCCCGGGATCGACGCCGCCGGCGTGGTGATCGCCAGCAGCAGTCCGGAATGCACACCCGGCGAAGAGGTCATCGTCACCAGCTACGACCTCGGTATGAACACCGCCGGCGGATTCGGCCAGTACATCCGGGTGCCGGCCGAATGGATCGTCAAGCGCCCCGAGGGCCTGTCACTGCGGGAAAGCATGATCTTCGGCACGGCCGGTTTTACCGCCGGCCTTGCGATCCTCAAGCTGACGGCCGCCGGCGTCACCCCGGCGCGCGGCGAGGTGCTGGTGACCGGGGCCACCGGCGGCGTGGGCAGCCTGGCGGTGGCAATCCTGGCCCATCTGGGTTTCAGCGTCGTGGGGGTCAGCGGCAAACCCCAAGGGGCGGAGTTTCTGGCCCGCCTGGGGGCCAAAGAAGCGATCTCGCGCGAGGCGGCCATCGACAGCAGCGGCCGGCCGCTGCTGCGCGGCCGCTGGGCGGGGGTGGTGGATACCGTCGGGGGCGACATGCTGGCCACCGCGATCAAATCAACGGACTTGAACGGCACCCTGACCTGCTGCGGCAACGTGGGCGGCCCGGCCCTCAACACCACCGTGTTTCCTTTTATCCTGCGGGGCGTGGGCCTGCTGGGGATCGATTCCCAGAACTGCGCCATGAATCAGCGACGCCAGGTCTGGCAAAACCTCGCAACCCAGTGGCAGCCGGAAAACCTGGGCTCGCTGGCCGAGGAGGTCGGCTTGGAGGGACTCGATCCCAAAATCGACCAGATCCTCGCCGGCGGGCTCACCGGGCGGGTGGTGGTCAACCTGGACCTCTGAGGACCCCATTCAGCAATCAAACCGGGGCCGGTGAGAGGCCCTCAAGGAGCGCACCCCGACGCCCGCACCCCGGGCCGCCGGGGGGCGGTCCGCCGATACCGGGTACACCCCGGTCGATTGGAGTTCACTATGCCGCTCTCGGTGGTGGACCTCTACACCCAAGTGCTCCCCCGCACCAATTGCCGCGACTGCGGGCACCCGACATGCCTGGCGTTTGCCAGCATGGTGGTTTCCGAAAAGCTGCCGCTGGCAAAGTGCCCGCATCTTTCTCCGGAAACGCTGGCCCACTATCAGCCCATCCTTGACGCGCAGCATGCCGAGGGCCGCTGGACCAAAAAGGACATGGCCGCCGATGCCCTCCAATGGGCCCGGGAGCGCTCGGCCGGCATGCGCCTGGAAGACCTGCCGGCACGCGTCGGGGGCCGGCTGGTTCGGACAGCGGACGGCCAGGCGGCCCTGGAACTACCCTATTTCACCGACACGGTGGTGATCCGGCCGGAGGCAATCCAAAAAAAAGACGGGACGGCGCTGAACCGCTGGGAGCAGGTGTTCATATACAACCACCTGGCCCAGGGCGGCAGCGCCCTGCCGACCGAAGACTGGCGGGGATTTGAGCAGATCCCCAACACCGTCTCCAAGATCAAGTCCATGCAGCGCCACGTGGAAGCACCCCTGGTGGCGAGGTTTCGGGGGCATCTGGCGGCGCTTGCCCGGGCGGCGCGCGCTCTGGGAGCACGAGACGTCAGCGGCCGGGTGGGGTCGGCCGACGCCGCCTTTCAATTTCAGCCCCTGCCCCGCATTTCCCTGCTGCTGCTCTTCTGGGACGAGGCGCCGGACGACGGCCTCACCGCCGGCGTCAAGCTGCTGTTCGACGCCACCATCACCGAACACCTCGACATCGAATCGATCCTGTTCCTCAGCGAGCGGCTGCGCCAGCTGCTCTGCGGTGACAGCGAAGACAGCTGAGGCGAAATTTTCAGCGCAAATGCAGCACCGCGGCAGAAGCGGGGACGCCCAATGGAAAAGAGCCGGACTCAGATCAAACGGGAAATGGAGGCCCTTCAGGCGCTGGGGGAAGAATTGATCTATCTGCCGCCGGAGACCCTGATCGGGATGGGGCTGCCGCCGGATCTCTTCGAGGCCGTGCGGGCCGCCCAAGGAATGTCGAAGCGCGGGGCGCGCAAGCGGCAGTTGCAGTTTATCGGGCGGCTGATGCGTGAGGTGGACCCGGCGCCCATTCGCAGGCTGCTGGCCGAACGTCATCGGCACAGCCGCCTGGATGCGCGGGCCTTTAAAACGGCTGAGACGTGGCGCGACCTCCTGGTGAGCGGCCGCGACACCCCGCTTGATGAAGTCCGCGAGCGTTTTCCCCAGGCCGATCACCGCCATCTGGACCGCCTGGTGCGCAATGCCCGCAAGGCCGGGGGCAGCCCCGCGGCCGGCAGGCGTCTTTTCCGATTCCTGATCTCCCTTTTCAGCCCCCCGGCAGCCGCCGCCGAGGCCGTCGGGCAAACCGCGGAAGACGCTCCGGAGTGAGCTGCACGGCTCAGCGGGTGAGGGGAGCGGCGGAAGACACGCCACCGTATTCAGGGACGCGACGGTTCAGATCGCGGCCCAGCGGGTGCCGGTCCATTTGCAGCGGAATTTGATTTCCATCACAAAGGCCAGCCAGATCTGTTCCATGGTGGTAAAAATCTGGTTGGGGTAGCCGGGCAGTCGCTGATAGGGGGTTTTGGTCCAGCGGTAGAAGGCCTGGGTGGTGCTGTCAAATCGCTGGCCGGGTGTCTGGGCCATCTCGATGAGCTGATCCTGGCGGGGCAGCCAGACATGTTTGATCAGCCGGATGAGGCTTCCTTCCGTCTGGATTTCAAAGCCCCGCCGCAGGTTCCGGCCGCTGCAGGTCGCCGGAATCCAGCAGTCGATGCGGCCGTCGCGGTGCACAAAAAAATCCCCGTAGGCCGGCCTCCAGCTTGTCTGGATGTCCCGGGCCTGCTCACACATCATCCGGTAGCGGGGACTGCGATCCATGGGCCCTCGCGTTGAAATTCGTGACACGCACGAACGGGGCCCTCCGGATACCATCGGTCAATGGAGGGCGCACCGACTCTGAAAGGTTATCGTTTTCACCCCCGGAAATCAAGGGGGTGCCGGCCGCTGGCGGCCCCGGCACCGCCGGTCGTTTCCCGGAGCAGCCGCTTGATGCCCGTCATACTGGAACCCATCGGTATCATCCGCTCCTGTTTCAAGGAGAAATTCGGCATTCCACGCCAACCCGGATTGGTTCGCGAAGCCCGGGCGACGCTGGAACTGCTGCCGCCTTTCGACCGCCCCGAAGCCGTGCGGGAGCTGGCGGGCTTTTCCCACATCTGGATTGTCTTCATCTTTCACGCCAGTCGCCGGGGGTCCTGGAAGCCCACCGTGCGCCCGCCGCGCCTGGGAGGCAACCGCCGCATCGGCGTGTTTGCGAGCCGCTCCGGGTTTCGCCCCAACCCGGTCGGTATTTCCGCGGTCGAACTGGCCGCGCTGCGCTTTCCCGACAACCGCGCGGTGCTGGATATCCGTGGCGGCGACCTTCTGGACGGCACGCCGGTGGTGGACATCAAGCCTTATCTGCCCTATGCCGACAGCCGCCCCGCGGCCTGCGCCGGCTATGCCCCGACCCCGCCGGCCCCTCACCTGCCGGTCCTTTTCAGCGCCCGGGCGCAGGCCGCCTGCCGCCGCTACCGGCCCGGCGACGGAACCGATCTGCAAGCGCTGATTACAGCCCTCTTGCAGGCCGACCCGCGACCGGCTTACCACCGCGCGCACCCCGACGACCGGTGTTACGGGCTTCGAATTTTTGACCTGGATGTGCACTGGCGCGTGCAGGCAACAGCCATCGTGGTCGAGGCGATTGTCGCGGTCTGCGATGGAAAGAACGATCTCCGGCGGCCGGCGGAAGGGTAAGGGCCGCCGGGGCGCACACCCGACAGCCCCCGGCGGCCGGTGCCGATCCGTGCGACGCCATGTTGACATCCGGCGCTGTGGGTACGATTATGTGCAGCCGCCCGTCGATTGGCGTGCAGCGCAACGTCCGCTACTCTATGGCGGCCAATAAAGCCCACGGCGAGATGTGGCTTTTTTACACCGCCGGGCCCGGGTGCGGCGATTTAGGGATCCGTAGTTTACCCACAAACATTTTGGGTGCCGCTTGGGTTGGCCTTCGCCGGATCGTCCCCCGGTTCTGCCCAACCGCACGCAGCAGCAGGCCCATGCGGCACGAGGCACCAATTTCATGCTGGACGGCAAAAGCGAATACAATACCGCCGGTTTCCTCGGACAGGACGCAGCGCAAGCCGCTGCGGAACCGCCCTGGACCATTCTGGTGGCAGACGACGATCCGCGCATCCACCAGCGCATTCAGCGGGCCCTGGGCCAGCGTCTTCTGCTGGGCCGCCCGCTGCGGATCCTGAACGCTACCGGCGGCAGGCAGGTTCTTACCCTGCTAGACCAAAACCCGGACACCGCCGTCACCCTGCTGCAGGCCGATCCGGCTTCCGGCAGCGGAGGGCTGTCCACCGCCGCGGCCATCCGCCGCGACCGGCGCAACGCCGATCTGCGGCTGATCCTGCGCTGTGAGGACCCAGGGCCGATCCCGCCCGCTGAAACCGTGTTGGCACTGGATGCCACCGACTGCCTGAGGGCTGCCGACCTGACGGCCGAGCGTGTGATTGTGCTGTTCAACGCGGCCTTGGACGCTTTTCAAAGCCGCCGCACCATCAGCCGCGGCCGGCTAGGGCTGCTGCGATTGGCCGACGCCTGCAGCCAGCTGCTGACGCCCCAGCCGCTGCGCAAGTTCGCCCGGGAGGTGCTGCATCAGCTGCACGCCGTCCTCCAGCTCAACGCCAACCCGCTACCCTTCCAGGGGTCGGGTTTCACGGCCACCGCGCAGGACGGCGAATTTCTGATCTGGGCCGCGACCGGATGCTTCGAGGGCATGCTCGGGCAGCCCCCGGCAGCCGCCCTGAGCGGGGCCCCGCTGAAACACCTTGCGCGGGCCGAGAGCGAGGGCAGCTCCTTTTTTGCCGGTAGCGTTTACTACGGCACCTACTGCACCCGCAGCGGCGTGCGCCACCTGCTCTACCTGGATGCCGGACGGCCGCTGGACCGCCTGGACCGCGAGCTGGTGGGGCTGCTTTACGGCAGCGTGACCCAGGCGCTGGAAAATCTCTACCTCAACCGTGAAATCCGGGAGACCCAGGAGGACGTCCTGACCACCTTGGGGGGCGTGATTGCCAACCGCTCCCGCGAAACCGGCAGCCATGGGCACCGGGTGGCCCAAATGGCCGGCCTGCTGGCGCAGAAGGCCGGATTGTCGCACTCGCAGGTCAAGCTGCTGCGGCTGTCGGCGCCCATGCACGACATCGGCAAGGTCGGCATCCCCGACGCGATTCTTTTCAAACCCGAACGGCTGAGCCCCGAGGAGCTCGAAAAAATTCGCCGCCATACCGAGATCGGCTTCGATATTCTGAAAAACGCCCGCCGCGAGGTGATGGCGGCCGCCGTCATCGGTGCCCAGCAGCACCATGAGCGCTGGGACGGCTCCGGCTATCCGCGCCGCCTGAAGGGTACCGAAATCCACATTTTCGGCCGCATCATCGGGCTGATCGACGTCTTCGACGCCCTGCTGCACAGCCGGGTCTACAAGGATGCCTGGGAACTGGACAAAGTGCGCGACTATATCCGCACCGAACGCGGCCGCCAGTTCGACCCCGGCCTGGTGGATCTTCTATTGGCCGACATCGATGCCTTCATGGAGATCAACGACCGTTTTCCGGGGTAGCCGGGGAGGTCTGCCCGGACGTGTTTTCGGCCGGATACCAGCCCCGTTTGGCGAGCGCTGCACGGTAGCGCTGGCGGACAAAACGAACGGCGAACAGCGGACGGGCGATATAGGGCGCGGCCTGGTCGCAGAAGGAGGCCGCCATCGCGGCCACCAGGGCGTCCTTTTCAGCCGCGTCAATGAAATTGCGCGTTATTTTCTTTTCGTAGACCACCTCCGGGCCCAACAGATCCCGGACCTCGGTCCAGCGCTCGGCCGCCCCGTCCGCGGTTTGGGCGGTAACCGGCACCGCCGCGCGGGCCATGACGGCCACCGCCCAGCGGTCGCCGGCCACCGGCCGTGATAGGTCCAGCAACTCCAACGTCAGGCCGTTGGCCAGTTTTTCGGATCGGATCAGCTTCGCCGTCATCTTGCCCTTCCTCCCGCCGTCACTCGATTCGCACGCGCTTTAAAACAAGCCCCCCAATAACAAAAAGCACCAGGATGCTCAAGACCCCGAAACGCGAACTGCCGCTGACGCGGCTGACCGCTCCCATCAGAAAAGGCCCCGTAATGGCGGCGAATTTTCCAAAGATATTGTAGAACCCGAAGAACGCGGCCGAGCGCTCGGCGGGAATCAGGCGTCCGAAGAATGAGCGGCTGAGGGCCTGGATGCCGCCCATCGAGGTGGCCACCAGAATGGCCAAGACCCAGAAAAGAATCGTCTTGGCGCGCATGGAGCCCGCCTCCGGCAGGAAGAAGGCCAGCAGCACGATGGCCATGTAAACCCCGATGCCGACGTAGAGCATGGTCTTGCCCGGAAAGGCCTTGGCCAGCCGACCGTAGAGCAGGGTAAACGGAAAGGCCACCACTTGGATGGTCAAAATCGCCAGGATCAGCACGTTGACCCCCAGGCCGATATCCCGGCCGTAGGCGGTGGCCATGACGATGATCGTATCCACCCCGTCGATGTAGAAAAAATAGGCCACCAGAAAGAGAAAGACGTTGCGGTAGCGCCGAATCTCACCCAGGGTCCGCCACAGCCGCCTGAAGCTGTCGACCACCGGCCGGCGGGACGGCGGCAGAAAATGCTTCTGCCGCAGGAAAAGCGCCAGGGGGATGGTGAAGACCAGCCACCAGACGGCCACGCCGGCGAACCCGAGGCGCGCCGCGCCTTCCGGCAGCGCGGCGTCGGGTGTCGCGGCACTTGCCCGGCTGATGAGTTGCAGCACCCAGAGGAAGGGCACCACACTGCCAATGTAGCCGGCGGCATAGCCCATCGCCGAGACCCAGTCCATCCGCTCGGGTGCTGCCACGTCCACCAGGAAGGCGTCGTAGAAAAGATTGGCGCCGGCAAAGCCCACCTTGGCCAGTACAAAGATCGCCAGACAAAGACGCCAGTCCCCGCGCTCAACGGTGGTCAGCATCAGCGTGGCGGTTACCCCCAAACCGCAAAAGGCCAGCAGAAACCGTTTCTTGAAATAGCGGTAGTCGGCGATGCTGCCCAATACCGGTGCCAGCAGGGCCAGCACCAGCGAGGCCAGGGAGTTGGCGAACCCCCAGTGGGCCGTTGAGACGGCGGGATCGAGGCCGGCGGCGGCGATGTCCTTGAAGAAAATCGGCATAACGGCCGTCACCACGATCAGAACAAAGGCCGAGTTGGCCACGTCGTATAGAATCCAGCTGATTTCCTCGCGGGTCATCGCGTCTCCTCCGGCCGGCGCGCCGGGCAGCCGTCAGACGGCCAAAGTATGCACGAAAAGAAGATCGGACGGCAGGTGCTGGCGGGCCAGCGCCACCAGGTGGCCGTGGTGGGTGAAAAAAATCACCTGGGTCTTGCGGGCCAGCTCCCCCAGGCACTTCAATGCAGCCGCGGAGCGCTGATCGTCGAACTTGATCAGGATATCGTCGACGATAAAGGGCATGGCCTCGTTTTGTTCCAGATAGGCCTCCAGGCTGGCCA
>JBAPYE010000385.1:0-10116 GCA_049284575.1 Desulfobacterales bacterium | reverse complement strand
CGCCGGCGGGCACGACCACCGCCTGGCCGGCAAATATGTCCAGGGTGCCGTCGCGGGTTTGGACCTGCAGCATACCGTTTAGAACGAGCGTGTATTCGGTGAATTCCGGTCGCTGGCCCGGTTCTTCCCAGCCGCCGGCACTTTCCATGCGTGCGATGCTGACCGCGGCCGAACCGGAGTTCACCCGGCCGAAGTACTCCTCGATTCGTTTGGGTTTGTTGCCCGCCGCTGCGATGATCGTGGGGCGGTCTATTTTGGTGATCATGCCGTCCTCCTGCCCGCCCCCGATCGGCAACACCCGGAGACGTGCGCATTTTTCCATGGGGGTGCGACGTCTTGAGCCGCCGCAAAGACCGTTTGGCGTCTCTGTCGGTTAATTTCGATCGGCCCGTTTCAGGCGCACGAAAAGATGCCGGCCGAGCATGGCGAGGCACTCCGGGTCCAGATAGACCTCTGCCCGGCGCTGGAAAAGCACGGTGCAGGCAGCGGGGAATTCATCGTCGGCATCGTTGAAAAGCAGGCACAGGGGGACCCGTGGAAGCATATCGAACTGCATGGCCAGATCGTAGCGGGCGCTCATGGCGGGCGGGCGCCCGCCCAGGGCCGCGCAGGCTCCCGTCAAGGCGTCGCCGCGACCGCTGAAAGCCGTGGCAATGGCCTTCTCCACATCCTTGGCGAAATAGGTGGTCAAGGGGCCGGAATCCTTGAGACCTCGGTAGGAAACCCACTCCTCGCCTACCGGCGGCGTGCCGGGGCAGCGGAGCAGGTACTTCAGCAGGACCACGCAGACATCAAAGCCGGGGGCATCCCCGCAGGGGTCGAGAATGCCGCCCGGAGAGACGCGATAAGGGGTGCCCAGGAGCACGACGAGAACCTCGTCGCCCTCGGTCTGCACCCCCAGCATGGCTTCGAACGGTTTTTTATCCATTCGGTCGACCTGGTCGATGTACCCCTTGCAGGTGACCTCAAAAACGGATTTTTCGGGCGCCATCGATCAGGTTCCTTGGAAGGCTTGCGGCTGCCGCCCAGGGTGCACGACACAGGGCGGAAAAACGTGGGCGCCGCCGTTTTCGCAGCACCCACGTCGAGTTCGGTGGCGCAAGGCAAAAAGCAGGGCTGCCCGGCGCAGGCTACTCGCCGCCCCCCCCGCTGACGGCAAACCCCTGGGGCTGCAAGCCGGTGGAAGAAGGGGTCCCGGCAATTTTGGCGAGGTAGGCCGGCCCGAGCTTTTCGATATGGGCCCTGACGCTGTCGAAGTAATTGAAATGCAGCTGTTCCTCGTCGATGATCGTTTCAAAAACTTTCATGCTGATGCTGTCGCCGTTTTCCCGGCAGACCAGCAGAAACTGGTTGTAGGTCACGATCGTGTCGTCTTCCAAGTCCATATCGAAGGGGAAGATGACTTCGACCGCCTGCCCCTTTTCGACCGGACCGGCTTTATCGCTGGTCGGCTCCCCTCCCAGCTCCTTGATGCGCTCGGCGAACATTTCGGCGTGGCGCATCTCATCGAGGCCGATGAGTTTCAGCTTGGCGGCCATTTCACCGTAATCCATGTCATCCAGATTGTAGTGCTGGTTCATGTATTGGTGAATGGCCTGCAACTCCATCGAGCGGGCACGGTTCAAGACTTCAATGACGTTGGCCCTGCGTTTCTGGGCTTCTGCCTGTGGCATACGGCACCTCCTGGTATTCGGGTTGGTTTAAATGGCATGAATCGGGACACGCTAATCAGCGCGCGTGACGCGCTGAAAACGCCGCTGTCGTCAAAACGGCCGGAAGAGACAGACGCAAGACACCGACTATTTCACGATTCCGCTTGCGACGCGTCCAACAGTATGTTTTCAGTACCCGGTAATCAAGACTTTTTCCGACTATTCAGGAAAAGTTCAAGAAACGTGACGGGCGCGCCGGTTGCCTGACCTGCTGGGCGGTTTGTGGGGAAGGACCCGGCCGAAGAGGTCCGATCAAATGACGGAGTACTTTCGTGCGCAAAAAGTCCGATCTGCCGGTTAAGATCTGCCCGATCTGCGGACGCCCCTTTGCCTGGCGCAGAAAATGGCGCAACACCTGGGCCGATGTGCGCTATTGCTCTGACAGGTGCCGCCGTTTGAGAAAAAGACCCTACCGACGATACTCGTATAAAAGCGCATTGACCTCTTCGAGGTCATAGGCATCGGGATCGAAATCTTCCCCGATCCATTCCTTGCTCTCCTCGTGTTCCGGGTGTTTTGGGTCTTTTAAAGCCTCCAGTAATTCGTAATACCCCCACAGGCCGCCGACGTCCTCCGGCGGACAGGCCCCCTTGGCTTTGAGACATACCGGCAGACCAGATTTGAGATCCAGGGGCAGGATTTTCTCCAGGGTGATTGTGTGCGTCCACCCGTCCCCGAAATCGTACTCGTAGATCATCGCGTCTTTCTCGTGCCGTAGAAGTTGGGCCAGCTTGACCTTGCGCTCGTCGCGAACCCCTTCCAGATCGAATTCGGGATCGGGGGTCCCGTAGGCGGTGCCATCGGCCGTAAACTGATGCAGATGGCTGTCGCTCCACCCCATGACGATTTGCAGAACATCGTGAAATTCCGCCAGCACCATTGTGCTGTCAACCAGAAAACGCCGCCAAATGGGGGGTTTCGCACCTTTGAGGCCGATCTTCAGTTGATACGTTTTTTTGGGCACTTTTGGCATGGATCGTTCCCCTTTTTCTGGTGGCGCCGGTCGCCATGACCACGCCGCGGGATGGCGTCCGGCAAAGGTTCGAATCAACCCGCCGATGCCGCAGCAAGCGTCCGGGGGCCGGCGGCAGGGGGTTTAGCACGGATGATTTATAGCAAAACCGGGCGATTTTGACAATCACCGATCAGGATTGACAGCCGCGTGTTTATGAGACATATATCGAAACTGACCGGGCCCCTCAGACGGCCCACGGCCCGGCGGTCCTGCCGAAAGGAGCCTACCCATGACGACGATTCGCATTCTCTGCGACAACAGCATCAGCCGCCTGGATTTTCTCGGCGAGCACGGCTTTGCGGCCCTCATCGAGCACGCGCAGGGGCGTTTTCTGTTCGACACCGGCCAGGGCCTGACCCTGCCCCACAACGTTAAAGCGGCCGGTCTGAACCTCGACGGCCTGCGGGCGGTGGTGCTGAGCCACGGGCACTACGATCACACCGGCGGGCTGCCGTGGGTGCTGCAGCAGACCGGGCCGGTCAAAGTCGTGGCGCATCCCGGCCTCTTTGCACGCCACATGACCCGCCGGACGGACGAGCCCGGGGGCGCGGGGCGATTTATCGGGTGCCCGGCGACCCAGGCGGCACTCGAAACGGCGGGGGCCCAATTTGAATTCCACCCGCACACCTGCGAGCTGGCGCCCGGCGTCTGGTTTGTCGCCGGCTACGCCCGCAACCCCGCGCAAACCCCCGCAGACCCTCAACTGGTGCTGCCCGGCGACGACGGCCCCCTGCCCGACCCGATTGCCGAGGATGCCAGCATTCTGCTGGAAACGGCCGCCGGGCCGGTTCTGATTCTGGGGTGCGCGCACGGCGGGGTGCTCAACATCCTCGACCACCTCGCCGACCGGCTGGGGGTTTCCAGGCTGCACGCCGTTTTGGGCGGCACGCATCTCATGTTCTTCCCCCCCGAAAGGATCCAGGCGGTCATCGACCGGCTGGAGGCCTGCGGGGTGGACCACGTGGGCGTCTCGCACTGCACCGGAAGAGAGGCGGCCATGAAGCTGGCGCTGCACTTCGGCCGGCGCTTCAGCCACGCCGCCGCGGGCAGCGTCTTTTCCTTCTAAGCCCCCGCGCCGGTCATCGGGAGCGGTGGCGCGCAACCGCCCCCGATGGCGCCGGCACGCTGCCGCAATTTCTTCGCCGGCAGAGCCCTTGCCCGAGGGTTTCCCAAAAAACCTTGCAAATCTGGTCGCAATCCGTCACAAAAAGATGGCGGTGCGTGGGGTTCGATCTTTTCCAGGACGCCCGCTGATCCACTGCGTTTAGCCTTCCCGCTTCCAAGGAGGTAACATGACGACTGCCATTCCGATTGTTTGCCCGTACTGTGGGGTCGGCTGCAACATCGACCTGAATCTCGATGCCAACCAGAGGCCCTCGGAAAGCCGCGCCTCGGGTCGAAACCCCGAATTAAACGGCCGCTACCTCTGTGTCAAAGGCTTTACGGTGCACGAACTGCTGAACCACCCGGAGCGACTGACGACGCCCTTCGTCCGGAAGGCCGATCGGCTGGCCCCGGTTTCCTGGGCGGAGGCTATTGACACCGCCGCCCGCGGCCTGAAGGCCGTCATCGACAAATACGGCCGGGAAAGCGTCGGGCTGCTCTGCAGCGGCAAGATCCTCAACGAAGAAGCCTACCTCTCGCAAAAGTTCCAGCGCACCGTGATCGGCAACAACCACATCGACAATTGCGCCCGGCTTTGCCACGGGCCATCTGAAGCGGCCCTGCGGCGTCAGTTGGGATACGGCGCCGTCAGCACCTTTCTTGAGGATTACGAGGCCGCGCAAACCGTGGTGGTGGTTGGCGCACACACCACCTTTACCCACCCCGTGATCTGGATGCGGGTCAAAAAGCGGTCGAAGAAGGGCGAGGTCAACCTGATCCTGGCCGACCCCCGGCAAACGGATCTGGTCAAAAACGCGGCGGTCCACCTGAGCGTCACACCGGGGATGGATATTTTCTGGATCAGGGCACTGGCCAAGATCGTTCTGGAAAAGGGATGGCATGATCGCGCGTTCTGCGAAAACAACACCATCGGCTTCAAGGCCTTGTGCCGAAGCCTGGCGACCTTTGACATCGATGACGCCTGTGCCCGCGCCGGCGTGTCCCGCCAGGCGCTGGAAACGACGGCGGGCTTGATCCATGACAAAAAAACAATCTTCATCTGGGGAATGGGCCTGACCCAGCATGCGCACGGCACCGACAACGTCACCGCTTTGGTGAACCTGGCACTGCTGACCGGCAACATCGGCAAACCCGGCTGCGGGCTGTCGCCGCTGCGGGGGCAAAACAATGTGCAGGGCGCCGGCGATATGGGCGCGCTGCCCAATCTGTTGCCGGGGCACATGGCGGTGGACGACGAGGCGGCCCGCATTCACATGGGCGCCATCTGGGATGCGGTGGTTCCCTCGCGCCGGGGTTGGGCGGCACCCGAAATGATCCACGCCATCGCCTCCCGCAAAATCAGGGCGCTCTACGTCATCGGCGAAAACCCGGCGCTTTCCGAACCTCAGGCGAATTTTGTGACCTGGATGCTGCACCAACTGGACCTGCTGATCGTCCAGGAAATTTTCCCCAGCGAAACCTCCAAGTACGCGAACATTATCCTGCCAGCGGCGTTTGTGGGGGAAAAGGACGGCACCTTCACCAACGCCGCCAGGCGGATTCAGTACACCGCCAAAGGCCTCAGCCCCCCGGGGGAAGCCAAAGCGGATTGGGAGATCCTGCAGGACCTGGCCAACGCCATGGGCGCCGATTGGCACTATGACTCGAGCAGCGCGATTTGGGAAGAAATTCGCCAGGCAGCGCCGGTCTTCAGCGGCATCAGCCATAAACGCCTGAAGGCCTCGGCGGGTATTTTCTGGCCCTGCTACACCGAATCCCACCCGGGCACCCCGCGCCTTTACGAGGATGGGTTCGGCTTTCGGGACCGGCGGGCGCGTTTTATACCGGTCAACCCGCCGGAAACCCTCATGGAACCCACCGAGGTGTACCCGCTGGTGCTGATTACCGGGCGCCTCTTGGAACATTTCAACACCGGTGAAATGTCGCGCCGGACGGTTAAACTCTCCAAGCTCAGGCCGGCGTCCTTTGTGAACGTGAATCCCCGGGATGCGCAAGCCGCCGGCCTGGCGGAAAACGACATCGTCCAAATGACCAGCCCGTATGGAACGGTGCGCTTACCGCTCAAGCTGGATGCCAGCCTGCAGCGGGGATATCTCTTTGCGCCGATTCATTTCAGCCAGCCCAATTTCAACTCCCTGATGAGCGCCGTACCCCTGGATCCCCACGCCAGGATGCCCGCATTGAAAGTGATCCCGGTGAGGCTGGAGAAAGCCTGAAAACAAAGAAGTTCGAAAAAGCGGCGGGACGCGCCGGATGCGTCTCGGGATGAAGCACGACACCGATAACCGGCTCTATTAAAGGTTTTCCCAATTGGAGATTGACTTCCCTGCAAAATTTGGCTACGTATCAACCCGAGGTGCCTGAGAAGGCTTAAATGGGAACCCCGTGCGAATCGGGGACGGTCCCGCCGCTGTAATCGGGGACGACCGCTGCGAAGGCCACTGCCCGGGCAAACCGGGTGGGAAGGTGCAGCCAGTAGGACGATCCGAGAGTCAGAAGACCTGCCTTTTTGTCTGCGTCACGGCCCTGCGGAAAGACAGGTGCGACAGTGGCACAAAAGGGTCAAGTGAGCTGGGTGCAGCCCTTCGTGTATTTAACACGAAGGGCTTTTTTTGTTCCCCGATGCCGGCGGGGAACTTACCGGGGGAAGACGGCGGAGCTTCCGGGCAGAAGTGCCCGGCCTCACTCTCCGGGCCGGGTTTTCTCCACCGCCTTCCCCTGGACCCGGCGTCCGGCAAATGCCGTTTGTCTGCCGTTAGCGCCGCAGGGCAGCGCAGACCCACACCCCGAAAAACTGGAGAAACAAATGGTCAAACTCTACACCACCACACACCACCCCTTGGACGGCGGCGAGTTGCCGGAGTTCGAACTTTGCGACTGACCGGTTGAAGCGCTCCCCCCCGGCACACCGCTGCGGCGGTTAAGTTGCCCGGCACACCTTGGGAGCGGCCCTCCGATGGGCTTGGGTGCCGGCGAACCTCCTCACCCGCGGCGACTGAAAATAAAAAACGCCCCAAACTTGCGGTAAGCCCTTGATCCGCCCCCCCCGGCCGCGATAAGAATAGCCGACAAGCCTATCGGAGGCCCAGGCCTTTCCGGCGACGGCCGTTTCCAGCCGGCGGCCTGATCGCAGGCGGGGCCCATCAGCTGAAACGGCTGAACCCAAAACCTGAGAACAGCGGGGAGCAAAGACCATGGTTTTCAACGGCAGGGCATTCGATGAAATCACGGTGGGCGAAAGGTTTGCAGACGTGCTGACGGTCACCGAAACCCACATTGTGTTGGCGGCCGGCATGTTCGGCGACTTCAACCCCCTGCACGTCAACCAGAGCTTCGGCGAAAATTCGCGATTCGGCGGCCGGATTCTGCACGGCCCGTTTACCAGCGCCCTGATGTCGGCCCCGGTGGGCGTCTTTTTCGCCGGCACGGCGGTCGCCTATCTGGAACACGCCTGCCGCTTCAAACTGCCGGTCCGCGCGGGGGACACCCTGAGCACCACCTGGACGGTCACCGAAAAGATCGACAAACCCAAAATCGACGGCGGAATCGCCGTCATGACGGCCGTCTGCCGCAACCAGCGAAACGAGCTGGTCGCCGAGGCTGACGGCAAGATCATGCTGAAAAACCGCCTCGCGGTGCAACCCGCGGCGTAAAGGTCTCGGCCCTAAAAAAACCCTGTCAGCCGACCCCACAGGAGAAAAGTCAATGCCCAAAGCATGCAACCTCAGCAAAGGGCAGATCGTCCAGATCAACGATCACCCCTTCCAAGTGGTGCACATCGACGTCCAGACCCCGTCGGCGCGCGGCGCCAACACCCTCTACAAGGTTCGCCTGGCGGGGGTCAGCAACGGTCAGAAGCTGGAGCAAACATACAAGGGCAACGATTTTCTGGAGGAAATGGAACTGGAGCGCCGCCCGTGCAGCTACATCTACCGCGACGGCACCCTTTTCACCTTCATGGACATGGCGTCCTACGAGCAGCACACCCTGTCCGAGGAAAGCCTGGAGGGCCAGACCCAGTGGCTGATCGACGGCCTGGAGGGCATCACCGCCCTGCTGCTCAACGGGCGCATCATCGCCATCGAACTGCCGGCGACCATGGACCTCGCCATCGTAGAAACGGCCCCCGCCATCAAGGGCGCTTCGGCCACCAACCGCAACAAGCCCGCCACCCTCTCCAATGGGGTTACGGTGCTGGTGCCCGAATACCTCGCCGAAGGCGAAATCATCCGGGTGAACACCCAAACCACCAAATTCATGTCACGCGCCAAGGGGTAACCGGCCCCGTGGGCCCGGAATTCGACTTGGCAGGGGCCCAAGCCAGTTCCTTATCGCCCTATAAAAGCGGCCGGCTGCCGGCCGCCCCAGGAGGTTTCCATGCCAAAAGCGGTGTTCAGCGCCCAGGAATCCGGCGAAAAGTTTTGGCTCGACATCCCCGGCCTGGATTACGTCTTGGAACTGCCCTATGTGCTCCTGGATGACGACGGCCGCGGCCCGAAGATCGCGTCCCTCAACCTGATCGGTCAGATTCGTCTCAACCGCGACCTGGGCCGCCTGCTGGGCGAACGGGTGCAAACCGCGTTTCCCGACCTGAGCGGCATCGCCGTCCTGACGGCGGTGGAAAAAGCCCTTCAGCTCAGCCAGGTGGTGGCCCAGGAAGTGGGCATCGAGGCCTTGGCCGTGGCTTACAACCGCATCAAGCCCCACATGGAAGCCGCCCGCCGGCCGACCATCCGGGTGAACATGGGTTCGATCACCTCGGGCGAGAAATGCCTGGTGCTCTACGAGCGCGACATCAACCTGCTGCTGGGCGCCCGGCGGGGCATCCTGTTAATCGACGACGTGGTCAGCAGCGGCGGCACGATCCTGGGGATGGTGGATCTGCTGGCGGAAATGGCCCGCGTTGCCCGCCTGGCGGCCCCGCCGCCGATCCTGGGTATTTTTTGCGTGGCCCGTGAGGGCCGCGACCTCCCGCCGCTGCCCGCGGCGCTGACCTGCCTGACGACCCTGCCGCCCCCCGTGAGCCCCCAGCCGACCCGCTCTCCGGAAAGCTGAGATTCGGGTTGAGGCGAAGAGCACGGCCCATCCTGCCGGTTTTATTTTTTTTGCCGGGGTTTCAATCCTGAACCATTTTGCCGAGGGCGCAGCCGGGCCCGGCGATTCACCTGCCGCCGCCGCCATCAAAAAATTCGCGGCATTTCCCATTTTGGGGTTGTTTTGAAGTTTAAATGGATTATTATTGCTTATACCACCCTGTCGGTTCCCGGCGGGGTGGTTTGTTTTTCGGTCGGTCCGCCGGCAGGCCGCATGCCGCGTAATCGGTTCGTCGCGGAAAAGGGTTTTTTTTGCGCAACCGATTGGTGTGCAATAAATCACGCCACCATAATCTTTAAAAAATCCGCAACATCGAGGAGAAAGAAAATGACGCAACGTTCACGTGTTACCCTTTACAGCGGCGGCCATCGCGGCGCCGAGGCGGAGTTTGGCCGGCAGGCCGAGAAGTGGGGCCTCAACGAGGTGACCTTTTCCTTTGAAGGCCACCAGGCCGAGCGTAAGCGGGGCCTGCGCTTGCTGAGCCCGGATGAGCTCACAAAGGGCGACGTCAGCATGGAGATCGTGTCCCTGCGAATGGGGCGCACATACGCCCGCGCGGAGAAAATCCGAAAAGTGATCCAGTCTATTTTCCACATGGTCAACAACGGCTTCCAGGTGATCACCATCGGCTGGCTGCAGCCCGACGGCACCGTCAAGGGTGGCACCGGCTGGGGCGCTGAACTGGCCAAGCTCTTCAACCGCCCGCTGAGCGTCTACGACCAGGAGCGCAAGGGCTGGTTCAGCTGGAAAGACAACCGCTGGGTGGTGGACACCCCGGTGATCAGCGGCGATTCCTTCGCCGGCACCGGCACCCGCAACCTGACCGACGACGGCCGCCAGGCCATTACCGATCTTTTTGAGCGCTCCTTTGGCCCGGCCGACGCCTGATCGCGGTAATGAAAAAATCCATCGGAACAAAAAAAGGATTAAAATTTTTAAGGAACTTTGGCGGGCACCGTGGGAATGGGCCGGATTACCCCCTCCCATGGGTCTTATGTTCATTTTCTTGTGCGGACAAGTGAACGAACCCAAAGAAACCGCCCTCATCCCGGGGCCCTGCGGGCTGCCCTGCGCTTCTCGCAGCCGGCGGGCCCTGTGGAGCCCGCTTAAGCTCAAACAGCCACAGGGCCTTTTTAGCCGGCTGCTGCGATGCTCGGCCCGGGACAACGG
>JBAPYE010000384.1:0-4879 GCA_049284575.1 Desulfobacterales bacterium | reverse complement strand
CTTGATGGCCGAGAGGTCCACAAACCCCCAGAAGCGGCTGTCATAGCTCTGGTCGCGGTTGTCACCCATGACGAACAGGGAGTTTGGCGGGACGCTGATGGGGCCGAAATTGTCGCGCGGCTCGGCGCTGGACGGAAAAATACGGGGGTCGACATAGATGCCGAAGTCATGGTTCAGGGGCTTGCCGTTGACGAAGATCTTTTTGTTGCGGATTTTGATCTCATCGCCCGCCACCCCGACCACGCGCTTGATGAAGTCCTTGTCGGGGTCTTCGGGAAACTTGAACACGACGATATCCCCCCTCTTGGGGTCCTTGAGGGGTATGATCACCTTGTCCACAAAGGGCATCTTAACGCCGTAGATGAACTTGTTGACCAGAATGTGGTCCCCGATTTGGAGGGTCTGCTTCATGGAGCCCGAGGGGATTTTAAACGCCTGGACCACGAAGGTCCGGATAAAGAGCGCCAAGACGATCGCCACCAGGATGGCCTCGACGTTCTCGCGCAGCTTGCCCTTTTTCCGCGGCACCGCGGCCCCCTCGGTATCTTGCTTGGATTTCAAGTTTGTCTTTTGCCTTTCAATCAGTTCGCAGTCGGAACCAACCGGGATGAATCCCCAAAAAACATTTTACCCCGCCGTGCGGTGGTTTTGCAGAAAGGTACTCTGACGGGTATCCCGGGAATTTGCCTGGCTTTACATCTCCCGGTTTTCTTATGTTCATTTTCTTGTGCGGACAAGAAACGAACCAAAAGAAACCGCCCTCGCCCCGGGGCCCTTCGGGCTGCCCTGCGCTTCTCACAACCGGCGGGCCCTGTGGAACTCGCTGCGCTCAAACAGCCACAGGGCCTTTATCGCCGGCTGCTGCGATGCTCGGCCCGGGACAACGGGACATAAAACGCCGGCTGCATCAGGGGGCTGTGATCTTCGAAAAACGCCATAACTACAGGGATTGACGGTTGACGTTTGAGTTCCTTAGAGGGTCTATACACCCGATGGCAGCGGCTGGCAATCCCCCGTGCGCGTGGCCGTCCATGCGGTGACCTTCGATAGCCGATGCCTCCCGGTTCGTCTACGCTGGCCTCCGCTTGCAGCGAGTCAACCGAAGATTTCAGAGGGCCCCGCGGGCAGGGTGCACTGGGGCTCGCCCAGCAGAAATTGCCCTTTGGCGATCCAGTCTTTCAGGGTTTCGGCGATCTCGCGGGCCTTGACCGTGCTGGAAAGCGGGACCGTGGGCACCTGTTTGCCCTGAAAGTCGATAAACCCGCTTTTCAGCTGGGCGTAGCTCACCTGGCCGTAACTTCGGGAGACGCCCTCCGGGTAGTCATTCCCGTAATCGATGATCTGGGTGAAGATGTCCTCATCCGAGACGGCGGTGTAGGCCGCCATCTCCTCGTTTAAAATCGGGATGGGGATTCCCAGACCCAGCGCGAGCGAGCAGCCGTATCCCTGGATGCTGGCGCCCATCAGCCACTGGGTGCTCATCTTTTTCAAATCCCCCATCACCCAGAGGGTCCCGGCCGGGTTCAGGGGCACCCCCTTGGGCGTCCGCTTGGCCTGGGGTTTGTGCTGGGTTCCGGCCCAGGTGACGAACCCGGTGGCGCCGCCCAGAAAAATGCGGGTGCCGATGCCGATGGTTTTATAGTATGGGTCGTTGAAAAGCGGGCTGAGCTGCCCGGCGGAGCAGTAATTGGCGTTCCCGGCCCTGGGCTTGAGGGTGCCCATATAAGTGTAGACGGTCTTGTTTTTCAGGTTGATCGCGCAGTTGTAGTTCTGATAGCCGTTGCGGGGGTTGCAGAGCACCGCGCTGGGCAGGCTGCGCAGGGTGATTTCCTTTTCCACCTCCCGGCTGGGGTAGCAGTCGGTGCCGTAGGCGACGGCTTTCAGGTGAACGGTTTTTCCGGCCACCAGGTCCTCGATCACATGCCCGCCCCCGTAATTGAACTCGCCGGGGTAGACCCGGTTGAGGGGGTCGTCCTCACAGAGCTCGGTGGCCCCGATGTAACAGTCCACGGCGGCCAGACCGGCGTAGGCCGGCACGTTGTTGAGCCACACCTTGGTGGCCTTGATCCCGGGTTTGGGGTGGCCGAAATTGATCAACGCCCCCGAGGAGCACATGGGCGCAAAGGTACCCGTGGTCACCACATCCACCTGGCGCGCGGCCGCCACCGGGCCCTCTTTCTGGACGATGCCGATAATCTCCTCGGCGGTCACCACCACCACTTTGCCCGACCGAATCTTGGCGTTTATTTCCTGATAGGTTTTGTTGACCTTGAATTCCGTCATTCTCCAGCGATCTCCCCCTCCCCCCTGCATCCAGCAGAGGAAAACTATTTCAACCCGGACGCCACCGTGTCGATCTTGTCGGTCACATTGTTTTTGATCCAGGCCGGGTCCCACCACTCCACCGGATCGACGAAGGTGTTGTGCACCATAATGGCGAAGTGCAGGTGATCCCCGCCGGCGAGACCCGTTACGCCGGTGTGCCCGATGAGGGCATCCTTTTCAACCTGCTGGCCCTTTTGCACCGTGATGCTGTTGAGATGGGCATACAGGCTGAACAACCCGAAACCGTGGTCGATCACCACCGTGCGGCCGTAGATTCCCAAAGGTTCGGCAAACACCACCGTGCCGCTGTTGGCCGCCGGCACCGGGGCATGCGCCACCGAAGCCAGATCGACCCCCATGTGCACCTGCCGGTCGATAATCTGGTCCCCGTACTGGTAGACGCGGTGATCGGCAAAGCCGGCCCGGCGGGCCGAATTCGGCAGTCGTGTGAAGGGCCCCTTCCACAGGAGCGCGTTTTCGGTTGATCGCCCCACCTCGCCCAAGGTTTCGAAATTTTCTTTTCGAATCGCGTCGTTGACGATCAGGAACTTTTCTTTCATGGAGGAGGCCGCCGCCACCGCGGCCTCGGTGTCGAACTCCGGCATTTTCCAGTTGAGAAAGCGATCGGTGATCTTGAGGGTGTCCTGACGGAATTTTTTATTCCGGAGATAGTGGGGAAACCCGCTTTGGGACCGGTTTCCGCCGAGATCGGTGGCCGTCAGAAGCACCGGCGTATCGGCCCCCTGGTCATAGCTCAGGGCGAAGAAGGCCAGGTGCACCATGGGGTCCTGAAAGGCGCCGGCGTGGCCCGGGAAAAAATTGTCGCCCACCTGAACGCCGCTTTCCAGGCAGGGCTCCGAGGTGCGGTAGACGACCACCCCGGTCCCGCCCTGGCTGACGTTGTGCGCCCGGCTGAGAACATCCAGGCTGGGCGGCTGGGTGTCGATCTGGATGGTCTTTTCCACGTAGGCCCGGTTTCCCCGCAGCCAGTCGCGCCAGGCGAAGTCCCAGACCGCAAACCGCAGGACGGCCTCGCCGTCTGTAACCCCCTGTGCCTGGGGCTCGACAGTGAGGCGCAACGCCTCGGATCTAACCTTGCCCCCCCGGATCACCCCCGAAAACGGAAAGGCTTTTTCAGCCAGCACGGTTTCCTGGCCGTCTTTCAGCAGCGCGACCCAGACCCGCCGAATGCCGCTCCGGGGGTCCGCAAATGAAACCGTCAGTTCTTTTGACAGCCCGACCACCGGCGGCGTCAGCTCAACCGTAATTTCGGGTGGCTGACCCTCCAGACGAAAAAACAAAATCACCCCAACCGGCAACACGATCACGGCGATCAGAAGAATCAGGAGCCACAGCTTGAAATTTTTCTTTCGGGTTCTCAACGGGTAGCGCCCCCTTTCGCAATTTATTTTAGGTCGTGAAGCTACCAGACGGCAGGGGGCTAATCAAGCCTAACTTGCAGCTTCGGGGAAAATTTTGAGACCAGGTGAGCGGCACTTACCTTGGGCCGGCACCGCTGAGGGGTTTTTTTCGTCGGGTCGCCGCCACTTGAAAGGCCGTGTCTTGCGCGGCGCACCGGGGCGCAACTTGACTTTTGCGCGCGGTCCATGTAAATCTCGACCGTCGCCGTCGAACCGCTGACGGCAGGCGCTCAAGGGCATTTTTTTGAAGACGTGCAGCAACGCCTCCGCAGTTTTCGCTTAAGCCCCCTTTTACAACAAGCCGGTGAAGACGGCGAGGGAGTTCTTCTTCCGCACCGATACCCAGCCCCCTGCCCCCGTCTTTGACCTCTTGGCCCTTTGCTTTGCACCTGCAGCACGCTGCGGTTGTCAGGAGCCCCATGGTGAACATGAATTCGGAAATTGAAATCGGTTCGATCCGGCTTGGCGGCCGCCAGCCGCTGGTCCTGATTTCAGGCCCCTGCGTGATCGAATCCCCCGAGGGCACCCTGGCCATCGCCGCCGCCCTGAAGGACTTGACTGCCCGGCTGGGCATTGGCTTTATCTTCAAGGCGTCCTATGACAAGGCCAACCGCACCGCCATCGACGCCTACCGGGGGCCGGGGCTCAAAGACGGGCTTGCGGTGCTGGCCCGCATCAAGCGCGAGCTCGGCGTACCGGTGCTCTCCGACGTTCACGCGGCCGATGAGGTCGCCGCGGCCGCCGAAGTGCTGGATGTGATCCAAATCCCCGCCTTTTTGTGCCGCCAGACCGACCTGCTGCTCGCAGCGGCCGCAACCGGCAAACCGGTCAACGTCAAAAAGGGGCAGTTTCTGGCCCCCTGGGATGTTGCCCATGTGGTGGCCAAAATCGCCTCCACCGGAAATCGGCGGGTGCTGCTGACCGAGCGCGGCGTCACGTTCGGCTACAACAACCTGGTGGTCGATTTTCGGGCCATCGCCATCCTGCAGCAGACCGGCTGCCCGGTTGTTTTTGACGCCACCCACAGCGTTCAGCTGCCGGGGGGTGCCGGTCAGAGCTCCGGCGGCCAGCGGGAATTCGCGCCGCTGCTGGCCAGGGCCGCGGTCGCGGCGGGCGCCGAGGGCGTCTTCATG
>JBAPYE010000383.1:0-17712 GCA_049284575.1 Desulfobacterales bacterium | reverse complement strand
ACGCCCCACTGCCCTGAGCACGAAATCCCACGTGACCCCATCTCCGATCAGGCTCAGGCTGAAGCTCGCCAGAAGAGCGCCAATTCCCAGCGCCCCGGCGATACCAAAGCCTGGAATGAAAAAAACTTCCAAAACCAACAGCACCATACCGGCGCCCAAGAGCAGCAATTCTTCCCAGCCCGCCAGTTGAACCAGCCAGTGGCCCCAAAAGAAAAGGGCCAGGCTCGCAATCCCCAGGCCGCCGGGAACCCCGAAACCGGGCGTGCGGATTTCCAGGATAATCCCAAGCATGCCGATCGTGATGAGAAGAGAACTGATGATGGGACCCGTCAGGAAGCGGACTAAATCCTCCGCCCAGTTGGGCGAGACCCGCCTCACTTCAGCCCCCCCAAGATCCACCTGATCCAGCAAGCGCTCTATGGTTTGGGCGCGAAAATCCGCAACTTTATGTGTGATGGCTTCGTCGGTGGTCAGGGTCAGGAGTTTTCCTTTCTCAGAGACGCCGGGGATCTCAACGTCCGCATCCACCATCGCCTCGGCGATAAGCGGGGGCCGCTTGCGGGCCTCGGCTGTGGCGCTGAATTCCTTTCTCACATAGGAGACGGTCTTCTCCTCCACCGGTTGCGGGGACGCCCCCGGCTCACCCATCTTTACCGGGGTTGCGGCCCCGATCGTTGCGCCGTCAGCCATGACGATCGTCTCGGCCGCCAGGCCGATGAGGGCGCCCGCGGAGATCGCCCTCTTGTTCACAAAGGCAACTGTCCGAATCTTGGCATTGAGCAGCGCGTCGCGGATAAGAACCGCCGCATCCACCCTCCCACCAAAGGTATTGATCTCAAGAATCACGGCCGCCGCGCCGGCATCGGTGGCCTCCGTAAGCATGCGCACGACAAAAGGGGCGAGTCCCAAGTCGATGGTTCCCTCGATCGGCGCAACGTAAACCACAGGCGTCCGCTGAGCGAGGAGAAACCTGTCGGATCCCAGGATGACGAACAGCCCGAGACCGACGATCAACAATCGCAACATCCAAGTGCTTATGGCATTGTGCATGGCGCCCACTTCGGGTGTAGTCGTAAGTCCTGAACGGGTCGTTTTGACAATGTTACGAGGCCATCTCGTTTAAGAATCACCCAGATAAGTGGATGGCGGGAGCCTCAAGTGCTTTCGGGGGTGCCTTTGCGCAACTCCTCCCGCAGCTTTTTTTCGATCTCGGAAACACGCCCCTGCTTCAATTTCTGCTGCTCGGCCTTGAGGGCGTCCAAAGACCGGGCGGTTGCCAGGCGGGTGCGGCGGAAATCCTCGAGGGCGTCCTCCAGAGACGGGCCCGCCGCTTCACGGGGAAGGTCTTCCAGTTTCAGGTGATCCTGGATAAACAGCCGGACACCGTAACCGCCCTCTACTAAACGCAGAACCCCCATTTCATGCAGTTTGAGGCAGATGCGGTTGCCTTTTTCGAGGGGGTACGACAGGCTCCCGCAGACGGTCTCGAGCGTCGGCGGGGCCTGATGCTGATGTTCGAGAACGCGAATGGCGGCGACCACAAGATGGGCATCGTGGTAAAGGCTCTGGTGGGCGGTCATCCTCTTTTCCTGAATGGGCGGCAGTTTGGCGAACCGTGCGGTTGAATCCACCGCAAAATTTGTGCAGCGCGCCCGGCGTGCTGCTTGACATGCAAGTCGAAGAAGAGTAACATTTTTGCGCAGATTGTCAAGCTCGGGGATGGGCGGTCGCCACAGCTTTCAACATCCCCAACCAACTGATTTCAATTAATTTTATTGGGTAGTCATCCAGGGGGCGGCCCGCCCGGCGCTCCCGCACGGGCGGGTGTTTGGGTTTGCGCCGACGGTTTCCGGCAAGCCTTTCCCCCGTCGCGCACTGCCCCTTGCCGCAGCCCTGAAGGGGTCGCGGCCTGAAACCCGGCGCAGCGACTTTTGGGGAGCTCCCGGGTCAATTCCGGCTCGAATCGAAAAACTAGGCGTTACTTACAGGGTTAGCAACTTTTGGATGCTGGAGGATTGAAATGACTGAAATCGTCGATGTAAATGCGAGGGAAATTCTGGATTCGCGGGGAAACCCGACCGTCGAGGTGGATATCGGTCTGGACTGCGGCGCCACCGGCCGGGCGGCCGTGCCCTCGGGGGCCTCCACCGGCACGCGCGAAGCCCTCGAACTGCGCGACACCGGTTCCCGGCGCTACGGCGGCAAAGGGGTTTCCCAGGCCGTGGACAATGTCTTGGAAACCATTGCACCCGCCATTCGGGGGCTTGACGCCGCGGACCAGGCGACACTCGACCGGGCGATGATGGATCTCGACGGCACCCCCAACAAGACCAAGCTCGGGGCCAATGCCATCCTGGGCGTGTCCATGGCCGCCGCCCGGGCGGCGGCCGATGCCTACGGTCTGCCCCTTTTCCGCTACCTGGGGGGCATCAACGCCCGCGAACTGCCGATGCCGATGATGAACATCATCAACGGCGGGGCTCACGCCGCCAACAACCTTGATATCCAGGAGTTCATGATCGTACCGGTGGGAGCCAAATCCATCGGCGAGGCGGTGCGCATGGGCGCCGAAACCTTTCAGGCCCTCAAAAAACTGCTCAAGACCAAGGGGCTGGCGACATCGGTGGGCGACGAGGGCGGGTTTGCGCCGGACCTGGCATCCAACGAAGCCGCCCTGCAGTTCATCCTGGAGGCCATCGAGGCGGCCGGCTTTGTGCCCGGCAGCGATATCGGGATTGCCCTGGATGCGGCCGCCAGCGAATTTTTCAAAGACGACCGCTACCGGCTGACCTCCGAAGACAAGGCCCTGACGGCCGCTGAAATGATCGACTACTACGAGGACCTGATTGACCGTTATCCGATCCTTTCCATCGAAGACGGGCTGGCCGAGCAGGACTGGGACAATTGGGTCGTGATGACCGAACGCCTGGGGAATGCCGTGCAGATCGTGGGCGACGACATTTTTGTCACCAACCCCCAGATCCTGGCCCGGGGCATCGAAGAGGGGGTGGGCAACGCCATCTTGATCAAACTCAACCAGATCGGGACCGTCACCGAAACCCTGGATGCCATCGCCATGGCCACCCATGCCGGCTACACCACCGTCATCTCCCACCGTTCCGGGGAAACCGAGGACACCTTCATTTCGGATCTGGTCGTGGGGGTCAACGGCGGGCAGATCAAAACCGGCTCCCTGTCGCGCACCGATCGGGTGGCCAAATACAACCAGCTCATCCGCATCGAGGAGTCCCTGGGGCCTGCCGCCCGTTTTGCCGACGGCATTTTCGTGGCGGAATAGCGCCGCCCCGGTACAAGCCCCTCATCCGATGAAGCGGGACAATCCCTGACATGAAGCGACTGCTGCAATTCGGCTGGGTTCTCTTCGCCGTGTTTTGCCTGCTGCCGGCCGGTCCGGGGCCACCGGCGGCTTTTGTTCTGGAAGGCCGCCAGGTCCTGGAGCTGATGGCCCGGCAGCAGAATAAACTCAAAAGCCTGCAAGTCAGCCAGACCCTGGTGGTCCACGGCGGCAGCCCGGATGACCCGAGCGCCGAGTTCGCGGAAACCATCGCGTATCAGTTTCCCGATCGGTTCCGCTCAGAGATCACGGGGCTGAACCGCGAGCGCCTGCACGTGGTCAACCGTGACGCAGCGCTGACAGTCACCGACGGGGTGCTCACGGCTGAAACCGAAACGGCCGCGGACCGATACAAAGATCTGCTTCTCCACCGGGATCGGGTGCGCCTGCAGAACCAGCTGATCCGCCTGGGCGTGGACATCACGGTCACCAGCTTCGGCCGTCTGGAAACGGAAACCGCCTTTGTGATCGGGGCCCGCTACCCGGATCTCTCCGCCCCGCAGGTGTGGATCGACCAGCGCAGCTTTCGACCGGTGCGCCTGATCCTGCCCGCGGCGTCCCATTCCCGGGACCCTGATGCACTGGACATCCGCTTTCAAAACTGGCGCGACACCAACGCCGTCTGGTACCCGTGGCACATTCTGTTCTACCGGGGCGAGCGACTGGAGCGGGAGTTTAAAATCACCCGGGTAGAACCAAACCCCTCCTTCCCGGCCGATTTTTTCGACCTCGGCCGGCTCAAGGCCCGCTACCGCCCAGCGCCGAGCGCCTCTCCGGCTCCGGAGGCGCCCCCGGCCGGGGCGGATGTGCAAAAAACCCTCGATGACTTCAAAAAGATTTTTGACTGATTGAGGAAAATCAATGGCATTCAACACCAAATTTATTTTTGTGACCGGCGGGGTGTTATCGTCCCTGGGCAAGGGTCTGGCCGCCGCCTCCATCGGGGCGCTTCTGGAAAGCCGGGGACTGAGCGTCACCCTCCAGAAACTGGACCCTTACATCAACGTGGACCCCGGCACGATGAACCCGTTTCAGCACGGGGAGGTCTTTGTCACCGACGACGGCTCCGAGACCGATCTCGACCTCGGCCACTACGAGCGCTTCACCCATGCCAAGCTGGGGGCCGACAACAACTTCACCACCGGAAAAATCTACTATTCCGTCATCACCAAAGAGCGCCGGGGGGATTACCTCGGCGGCACCGTGCAGGTGATCCCCCACATCACCGACGAAATCAAGCGCAGCATTCAGCTGGCGGCCGATGGCGTCGACGTGGTGATCGTCGAAATCGGGGGCACCATCGGAGACATCGAGAGTCTGCCGTTTCTTGAGGCCATCCGACAGTTCAAGACCGATGTCGGCAAGGAAAACGTGCTCTACATCCATCTCACCCTGGTGCCCTATATCGCCACGGCCGGTGAGGTCAAGACCAAACCCACCCAGCACAGCGTCAAGGAACTGCGCAGCATCGGCATCCAGCCGGACATCCTGCTGTGCCGCACCGACCGGTTTCTCTCCAAGGAGATCAAAGCCAAAATCGCGCTTTTCTGCAATGTGGGCATCGATGCCGTCATCACCGCCAAGGACGTGAAATGCATCTACGAGTGCCCCCTGCTCTTCCACAAGGAGGGGCTCGACGACAAGATCGTGGAGTTGCTGCACATCTGGACCCGGGCCCCCCGGCTGGAGGCCTGGGAGGAGGTGGTGCAGAAGTTCATGGCGCCCAATTACACCGTCACCATTGCGATCGTCGGCAAATACGTGGATCTCACGGAGTCCTACAAGAGTCTCAACGAAGCCCTCTATCACGGAGGCATTGCCAATGACTGCCGGGTGAACCTGATTTTTTTGGATTCGGAAAAAGTCACCCCCAACGCCTGCGCCCCGCTGCTGGAAGCGGCCGACGGCATCCTGGTGCCCGGCGGTTTCGGGTCCCGCGGGATCGAGGGCAAAATCTGTGCGGCGGCCTATGCACGTGAGAAAAAGGTGCCCTTCTTCGGCATCTGCCTGGGCATGCAGATCGCGGTGATCGATTTTGCCCGCAGCGTGGCCGGCCTGGAAAACGCCAACAGCTCGGAGTTCGATGAAAACACCCCCTACCCGGTGATCTACCTGATGACCGAGTGGTACGACGAAAAGACCGCCACCGTGCAGAAACGCAGCGCATCCTCGGAAAAAGGCGCCAGCATGCGCCTGGGGGCCTACCCCTGCCGGTTGAAGGAGAACAGCCTGGCCTTTGCCGCCTACGGCCAAATCGATATCTCGGAGCGCCACCGCCACCGCTACGAGTTCAACAACGCCTTTCAGGCCCAGTTGGAGGCGCACGGGTTGGTGGTCAGCGGGGTTTCGCCGCGCGGCGATCTGGTGGAAATCATCGAAATCAAAGACCACCCCTGGTTTCTCGGCTGCCAGTTCCACCCGGAGTTCAAGTCGCGCCCCATGGCGCCCCATCCGCTGTTCAGGGATTTCATCCAGGCGGCCCTGGCCCACGCCGGCAAAAAATAATCCTGCCCCCCCACAACGGCCGATGCCCAAAAAAAACGGCAGGCTGCCGGAGCTCAAAAAAAAACTCCGGCAGCCTGCCGTTTTTATGGCCTGTGGGTCGAAGGCGCAACGCTCCCACCGACTTCTGGCGGGTATCAGGCGCCCTACCGCCGGCCCATCTTCTGCAGGCACTGCTCCGCAGCGATCGTCAGGGGCTCCAAGCTGGGCTCGGAGGAGATGTCGGGATTGCCCGCCGTGGCGAATACGGTGAGGTCTTCAACCGTCTTGCGTCCCAGAATCAGGGCGCTGACCGCGTCGATCTCCTTGATCGGCGCTATCTCCCGGCTCAGGATCTGCCCGCCGATGAGGGTCCGCTTGTTGCGGTCGAAAACCAGCTTCAGGGTCCAGGGCGTCATACCCGGTATCATGCCGTGCTTGCTCCTGGAATCCACCAGGGCGCTCACCGTCTCGATTCCCTCGCGATGGGCCTGCGCCTCTGTAAGCCCGGTGGCCGCCACGTTCCAATCGATCAGGTTGCAGGCCGAGGCGTTCAGCAGCCCCGGAAACGGGATCTCATATCCTGCCAGGCGCTTGGCCGCCAATCTGCCCATAATGACCGCCGGTCCCCGCAGGGCCCCGGGGTTTGGCGTCCCGGTTACGAAGTGTTTGTTGTCAGCGCAGTCTCCGGCCGCCAGCACGTCGGGGTCTGATGTTTCCAAAAACGCGTTGACCTTGACCCCGAACCGGCCGATCTCCAGCCCCATCTCCCGGGCAAGCTCCAGGTTGGGCGCTGCGCCGACGTTCATGAAGACCATATCGGCGGCAATGACTTCTCCGGAATCCAGCTTGACGGATGACACCCCGCCGTTGCCCTGGATACCGACCACCTTCTCGCCCATTTTGAGCTGGAACCCTTTTTCGGTCAGATAGTCCGCAACCCGTTGGCACAACTCCTCGTCAAGCATGGTGGCAAGGGGCTGTTTGAGAAGCTCAACGATGGTGATCTCGTAATCCGGGTTGGCCTGTTTGAGCAGCAAGGCCACCTCCAGGCTGATAAAGCCGGCACCGACAAAGGTCAGCTTGCGGGGGGCTTTTGTTTTCATGAACTCGCAGATCGTCTCGGCATGCTGGAGGGATCGCAGCATGAACACCCCGTCCAGCTCCATGCCGGGAATCGGCGGCACTACGGGGCTGGATCCGGTGCTCAAAATCAGCTTGTCGTAAGCGTATTCGGCCCCACCCGCCACGAAGACCTTCTTTGACTGGCGATCCACCCGGGTAACGCGATCAACCACGACATTGACCCCGGCGCCGGAGAGCTTTGCATCCGGGTTTACAATCGATTCGCCCGTGACCAGACCGGCCACAACGTGGGGCAGCGCTCAGCGCACGATGAAAGATTTTTCATCCCTGATGTTGGTGACCTCCACTTCTGGCATGAGTTTCTTGGAGAGCATGGAGGCCGGTCCGCCCACGCCCCCGCATCCGATGATGACCAACTTCTCTTTCGGTTCCATCTGCGTTCTCCTTTTTCTGCACACGTTGCGTTGACCGACAGCGGTCAAGTGCGAAAAACACTAAACCCCTCCATCCGTGTAAACATGCTCTGGTTATTAACATATGTTCAAAACATAGTCCAGCGCCCTTTTTCAGGGAAACCACCCAAAGAATCCGACCTGCAGCCGGGGTGGCTATGCCAGCCGCTGCAGGCGCAGATTGGGGCGATAGCGGCGCCCGGCCTTGGCGCAGGGGCGGCCTTCCAATTGAACAATGTCGGCGGTAAAATCGTAGGCCCCGCGCAACAGGCAGCTGCCCACCCCGTAGCTGTCGACGGGAACGTCGAGTGCTTCGAATTTCGCGATCTTCTCGGGGGTGAACCCCCCGGAGACCACGATTTTGACGCGCTGAAAGCCGGCCTTGTCCAGGGCCTTGCGGGTCATGCAGACCAACTCCGGCACAACCCCGGTGGGTTTGAAGCCGCCCATGAGCGGCACGATGGACTGGTCCACCATGTTCTCGGAGGTGTCCAGGCGCACGCCCCACAGCTTGTCCCCGAGAGCGTCGGCACACCGCAGGGCGGTGCCGATACAATCGTTTTCGAAGTCCACCAGGGCCACCAGGTTGGTCTCGGGGTAGGTCTCGCTGAAAATTTTAACCGCCTGGAGCGTATTGCCGCCCGCGGCGGCGATCAGGGCGTGGGGTACGGTACCGGAGGCGCTGGCGCCCCACCACTCGCCCTGGGCCGTCGTGGACACCCCGGCAACCCCACCGATGTGGGCCGCGTAACCGTCGCCGCCCTGGACTGCCCAGTGGTCGAAGCGCGCCGGGAAATACAGAACGATCTTGCCGTTGGCGGCATTGACGACGTTGCGCACGTTGGTGGCGACCTTGGTGCGCCGGGCGAGAACACCGAGGTAGATGGTTTCGAGGTGGGCGAACAGGCTGGCATCCCCGGTGATATGCATCACCGTTTCCAGCGGTGCGATGGGGTCGCCGTCGAAAAGGGCGTCGATGTCAAGCTTGCTGAAGCCCTCCACCCAGAGCGCATCGAGCTGCTGGGCAATCTCGAGCTTTTGTTTCAAAACCTGCAGATAGGTCATCCGATCGTTGAGGAAATACGACCGGGCCTGGCGTTTGAGTTCGATCAGGCGGTCGAAGAGCTTGCAGGCCCGCTCATAGTCGGTGTAATGGCCGCTGGCCAGCTTCAAGACGGCGATCGCCTCGTCGATGCCGCACAGGACGGCGTCCTTCTTCTGGAAGACCTGCATGGTGACCCGGGGGTGCAGATCGTGTTTTTCCAAAGTCACTTTTTCACGCCAGAAGTAGATATCGCTGCGATAGCCGCGACGGAGTTCCTGGACCGGCAGGTCGAAAAGGGTGCTGCTGAGTCGCTGTTTCATCGGGGTGCTGGTCTCCTGGGCTGGAGTTGCCGAAAACCGCCGGATTCGGGGCCCCGGGGCGCCCCACGGCGGAGAATTTGTTTTAGTGACCGATGCGAGACTGCCTGTCAAGTCAAAAAAACCATCTCCGCGGGCAGGCGCAGGCGGCCGGGTGTAAACCCGCGCCCTGGTCGCCAAGGCCTTTGGATTGCGCCGCAAAAAAGCGGTTCTATCTTTGAGGCGACGCGAACCAAAAAGCCGAAAGAGCCGCTGCGGCGCCCCTTGTAAGAGGCGCCCAGCCGGGAGAGCAAGATGCCGGGATTTGAGGACCCCACCACTGCCGTCACCCTGCTGCTGGTCGTCATCACCTCGGCCGCAGGCCTTGTGCACGGCGCCCTCGGGCTGGGGTTCCCGATGATCGCCACCCCGCTGGTGGCGATGTTGACCGATGTCCGCAGCGCCATTTTGATCGTGCTGGCGCCGACGCTGGCCATCAACGTCGTCAATATTCTGCGCGGCGGGCACTGGACGCGGAGCATCGGCCGCTTCTGGCCGCTGGCGGCCTATGCCGGAGTGGGCAGTGTGGCGGGCAGCCAGCTACTGGTCGTGTCCGACCCCGCACCCTACAAGCTGCTGCTGGCCGCCATGATCCTGCTCTACCTGAATGTCAGCCGGCTGGGCCTGCCGATGGGCTGGGTGCGCGCCCACCCGCAACTGGCCAGCGCGGTATTCGGCTGCCTGGCCGGGTTTCTGGCCGGGACGGTCAACGTGATGGTCCCGGTGCTGATCGTCTTTTCCCTGGAACTGGGGCTGGCGCCGGTCGTCATGATCCAGGTCTTCAACTTCTGCTTTCTGTCCGGCAAACTGGCCCAGGCGGCGGTCCTGGCGCATGCCGGGGTGTTGACGGGCCCGGTCATCACGGCCACCCTGCCGCTGCTGGCGGTCGCGGTGGCGGGCCTTCTGGCGGGAATGGCCCTGCGCGACCGCGTGGACCCCGAAACCTACCGCCGCTGGCTCAAGCGGGTGCTGCTGGCGATCGCCCTGATGCTGATCGCCCAATTCTTTTGCGGACGATAGCCCCGGAGCGCCGCTTGACAGGGCCCCGAACAGGGGGTAGAAGACATTTTCAGATTAAGACCGCCCCACGGCGGCCTGCCAACAAGGTTATGTCAGGTTTTTTAGGCCCCCTGACCAATAGAGGGCGCCGAAAGCCATCCCGACCTGAAACGGGATGGCTTTTTTTATTGGGGCCTATCAGCTGGCCCTGAAGCTGCCGGCGGGCGGGGGGTCGCCGACCGGACGCAGCTCGCACGGAAGGGGGGAAACATGCCGGTTCGCATAGGGGTTCTGTTCGCCTATTTCCTGGTGATTATGGTTATCGGGCTGTTGGCCCGCACCCGCTGGCGATCGTCGCCGGTAACCTATTTTCTGGCGGATCGTCGACTGGGCACGGTGGTCTTGCTGGGGACCATGGTGGCCACCAATTTTTCGGCCTTCACGGTATTCGGCACCTCCGGCGCCGGTTACCGGGACGGCTACGCCTTTTTTCCGATCATGGGGTTCGGAACCGGTTTTATGGCCCTGACCTTCTGGATTCTCGGACGCAAAATCTGGCAGGTGGGCCGCGATCGCGGCCTGGTCACCCCCCCCGAGCTGGTCGGGGTCCTCTACGACAGCCGCGCGGTGCGGGTGATGGTGGCCACAGTGATGATCCTTTTCACCCTCCCATACCTAGCCCTGCAGCCCATGGCGGCCGGCTATGCCCTGGAGGCGCTCGTCGGCCTGCCCTACTTTTACGGCTGCACAGTGGTCACCGTTATCATCATGCTCTATACCCTGCGGGGCGGCCTGCGGGCGGTGGCCTGGACGGATCTCTTCCAGGGAGTTCTGATGTTTTCCCTGCTGCTGGCTTCGCTTTTCCTGGTGGCCAACCACCACGGGGGCTTCGTGGAGGCCAACCAAAAGGTCTTGGCCCTCAACCCCGAGCTTTTCTCCCGCCCGGGCGGTCAGGGCCGCTACACCCTGGGCATCTGGTTCAGCTACATCCTGTTGTGGTTTTTCTGTGATCCCATGTTTCCCCAGCTTTTCCAGCGATTTTTCACGGCCCGCAGCGAGCGGGCGCTTGCCCGCACGATGCTGCTCTACCCGGCGGTTTGCACGGTGACTTTTTTTCTGCCCATCGCGGTGGGGGTTCTCGGCCGGCTGTCGTTTCCCGACCTCGCAGCCAAGGAGGCCGACCGCATCCTGCCGCTGGTCATGACCCAGATTTCCGGGGATTTCATGGCGGCCCTGGTCATCGCGGCCGGGCTGGCGGCCCTGATGTCCACCATGGACTCCCAGCTGCTGACCTTGAGCGCCATCTGCACCCGCGACCTGGCGCCGCGCAACCCCCGGGGCAGCGGAGAAACCAGCCTGGCCGGCCGCATCGCGGTTTTACTCCTGAGCCTGGCCGGCCTGGCCCTGGCCTTCAAACCGCCGGCCACGATCCTGCAGATCGCCACCCAGACCTTCACCGGGCTGGCGGTGCTGTTTCCAAGCGTTTTTTTCGGCCTCTACCTGCCCCGGGTTTTCGCCCTCGCCGCGATCGCGTCGATCACCGCCGGGGAAGCCGCCGTGGTCTGCTTTTATTTCGAGTGGCTGCCCGGCGTGGCCTTTCTGCCGGTGGTATGGGTCATGCTGGTGAGCTTCGGCGTTTATCTGGGAGTTCATATCGCCCTTATAAGGCGGCCGAAGGGCCAGCGCCCCGGACTGCCGGCGTGGCTGCGGGACCCCTGCGTTTACCTGCAGGCAGGCATTTTCATCCTGGCGATGGATTTCTGGGCCTGGGGCCGGGTCTACCCCGTTGTCATGGGGGTACCCGCCTGGATGGGCTACTTCATCGGTCTCTCGGGGCTCCAGACCGCCGTGATGGTGTATATGCTGCGACGGCTGCCGACGGGCACCTGAAAGGCCGCAGGCCCCCTCTCAGGGCACCCCGGCGCTCTGGTGCTTTGGGCTTTCCATGGCACCCGGTGTCTCGGCGGCGGAATCGCTCACCAGCTCCCCCACAAACCGACCGACGGCCACCCGGCTTTCGATTCTGATGGGGATGCGGCGCTGGTCGGCGGAGACCCACAGGCTGATGCCGGACCCCTTGCTCTTTTCGAACACACCCCGGATGTGGGTCATTTCAGGCATGACCAGGAAGGTGTCGTAGACCCGGTTGCCGACGGTGATGTTCTCCCGCGTGATCACCCGCAGCTTGCCGATCACACAGCGTTTCCCGTCGGTAACGGGCCGCTCGATCAGAGGGTGGGTCTCAAGGTCGAACAGGCGGGAAAAGTAAAAGGCGGCCAGCGGATCGAACGTCCCGTCGGCCACCGGGATCGGTTTGCGCTGCTTGTCGAAATTGGCGAAGCGGGCCTCGCGGCGATCCCAATCGAAGCTGACCACCACCTTTCTGCGGGTGCGGCCCTCATGCTGGTCTTTTTTGTAAAGCAGCGAACGGGTCAGGCGGGTGTCGGCAAAGGCCTCGATGCGGTCCCGGACCTTGAAGAAGGGGTCGATGATCGGGAGGGATTTGGCCGTCAGCGCAAAATGCAAGACCGCCTCGCCGTCAATCCGCTTCATGGGCAGCACTTCCAGCACCGCCTCGCCGACCGGCACCATTTCCCATTTGAGCACGTAGGTCAGACGCTCCCCGGGTTCAAACGGAAAGGTCGTGCCGGCGGCGGCAGACCCGACCAGCGCCGCCCACAGTAGCACGGCCGGCAGCAAATGCGGCCCCATGGCCCTGCCACGGGCTGAAAGTCGCCGCCGGCCTCCGCCCTGGATCATCGTACACCCCCGGTGGTATCAGGCCGGCAAGCGACCGGCCTGCAAAAACGCCGCCTCCCCGCCGGCGGCGATTTCGCGCACGGCCTGCGGGGCAAGCGACCCGGTTATTTACGCCGCACAAGAGACCGGTAGGCCTCCTGCAGGCGAATGAACTTCTCGGCCTTTCCGCCGGCATCCGGGTGGTGTTCGCGCGCCTTTTGGCGAAAAAGACGGGTCAGCTCGCGCCGCGACATGGCGCGCAGCGCCGCCGGCGCCACCCCGAAAAGCGGGCCGGCGTCCTCGGCCGAAACCCGCGGCTGCGGTGCCGCCGGCGGACGATAGGCCCGGTGCCGATCCATGAAATCGCGGAGGTAATCCTGCAAAAAGGGCGTGGGCACCCAGTCAAAATCGAAAAACATGACGGCATAGCGCACGAGGTAATCATGCAGGCTGCCGCCGGGAGGTTCGCCGTTCCAGAAGGCTTCCGCCTGGTTCAAGCGGCAGATTTCGGCCAGAAAATGCTCCTCCACGCGCTCCTGATCCAGCCCCTGGGGCATCCGCCTTGCGATGGCCTCGGTAAAAAACCGCTGTAAATCAAATATCACATACACATAGGTTCGAAGTTCGTTGGGTTTGAGGGCCCGCTCGCTTAGGATAAACCCCTGTTCGATTTCGTCGCGCGATTTGCCGTAAAGCCAACGGAAAAGGGAAATGGGCAATTGTCCGATGGCGCCCTGATCCACGCGGCCGAACTTTAGAAAGTGCACCCGGCGCTTGTCGAACAGATGCACGTCTTGCCGAAGGTGCCGTTCCTCCTCGGCCCCGAGGGGCGGCCTTCCGGCGCGCGCACTGGATTTTTGACGGAAGGATTCCAGCGCACGCCGGATGTCCGGCCGCAGGAAGGGCCAGAAAAGATCGTCAATTTCATCCAGGGTCGGGGCAACCCCTTTTTCCGCCAGAACGTCGGTTACCGCCTCGTGGACGTAAAAACCGTTGCCCCCCGGGTAAACCAGAAAGCTGCCGGGGTCCGCCCCCAGGCTGAACAGGTCGCGACTTTTCCAGAAAGCGCCGTCCTGGTAGGATTCCCGGATGACAAATTTCAGGTTGGGCCCCGTGCGGTGCTGAGCGATGTACACGAAATGACCTCCCTTGGCCGCCACCGGCTGTGAATCCTGACCGCAGCGCCGTTCCCGGCAAGCCGGGTCTGACCGCCGGCCTCCGGTCAGGACACGCTGCCCATCAGGATGCCGGAGTCGTTGGGCATCTGGATGTCCAGGCGCCGGACGGCTGAAACCCCGCTTTCAGCCAGCATTTGGCGGACTTCCGACTCGCTGTAGGCCTGTCCGGCGGGTGTGGCCAGCAGCATGTTGAGCGCGAATAGGGCCGGGAAAAGCGGGTGGGCCCGATCATCGCCCAGGAAAAAATCGTGCACCAGCAAAAGGCCGCCCGGTGACAGGGCCGCCACGGCTCTGGCGATGATGTGGCGGCAGGCCGCGGGCCCCTCGGCGTGCAGGATGTGCGACAGCCAGACCACATCGAAGCGACCCGCAACGGGGTCCTGATGAAAATCACCGGGCGCAAAGGTCACCCGCTCCTGCAGGCCGAAGCGCGCGATGGTTTTTTCGGCAAACGGCCGGCTGGTGGGCAAATCGAAAACCGTGGCGCTCAGGCCGGGGTTTTCGCGGCAAAAATGAACGGCATAGGTGCCGGGGCCGCCGCCTAGATCCAGCAGGCGATTGCGCCCCGCCAGATCGATGGCCTGCGCGACCCTGGGGGCGACTTGCATGGCCAAATTGAACATGCCCATCAGGAAGCTTTCACGCCGCGCCGCGTCGTCGACGCTCGCCCGCCCCCGGACGGCCTTTCCCGTCCGTACGGCTGCGTCCAGCATTCCCCAGGCGTCGTAAAGGTGGTGGTGGTGCAGGAGCATGTGGCCCAGATACTCTTCGGAGCTCCGGCGCAGGTAGCGGCGGGCGGGGTTGGTGCAAGCGAAGCGGTCCCCGGATTTCTCCAGCAGGCCCATAGCGGTTATAGCATTGAGCAGCATCTCGAGTGCACGTGGATCGACGCCGATCTCACCAGCCAGCGCGTCCGCCGGCTGCGGGCGCGAGGCGAGGTGCGAAAACAGGTCCAGCTTGACGGCGGCATGCAGGGCGCAAGTCTGCCAGTAGCTGCCCGATACTTCTAATAGCCGCCCGGGGGTCCAGGGGGGTGTCGGCATGGGGCCCTCCTGGGAGGGGTTGAAGGCTGCCACCGGCGCTAGCCTTCGGCCGGCGGGATGGTGACCACCGGTACCGGGGAATTTTTGACGACCTTTTCGGCCACACTGCCGAAGCTGAATTTGCCCTGCTGGCCGCGGGTGGCCATGACCACCATGTCGACCTTCTCCTTTTCAACCAGCTTGAGGATTTCTTCGGCCGGGTCCCCCACGGCGATGTGTTTGATGTAGAGCGGGCAGCCCTGGAGGTGATTTTCACAGATCTGGTTGAGCTTTTTCTGGGCCGCCTGCTGTTCCCACTTCATCAACTTCTCCACCCGTTCACGGTCAAACTCGCCATACCAGCCCTCATGTCCGGCCAGGTCCTCGATCACAAACAGCACGTGAATCTCGGTCCCGTATTTTTCGGTCAGGGACGTCACGTAGGGCAGGGCCTGCGCCGAGCGGCCTGAAAAATCGGTGGGCCAGAGAACTTTTTTCATTTCCATTGCAGCACCTCCTCATCCGGGGGTTACAGGTTTCCGGCAGGTCACCGCCGGCCATCGCCGTCTCAATTGAGGCGTAGTTTAGGGATAAGCCCCCTCCACGAAATGTCAACCACCACCGGTCTCCGCGATCTGGACCGCTGGGAGGCCGGATGCGGTCTTTGCCGCCGGCGGCATCTACCCCGATGCGCCCCCCCTGCCGCTTCAGCCCCGGTAAACCCGCTGCCGGGCCCTGGCTGCAGCCATCAGCGGCGCCACGGACACATCGACATAATCGAACACCCGGGCCCTGGTTTTGCCGGGCGCCGGGCGCAGCACGCGGCCGAGGTACTGCAGCACCCGACCGCTGAAGCGCACCGGGGTCACCAGAAACAGGGTGGCCAGGTTCGGGAGGTCAAAGCCCTCGCCCACCAGCTGCCCGGTGGCAATCAAAACCCGCGCCTCTCCCGCCGCCAGCCGTGCCAGCACTTCCTGCCGGCCCGCGCCGGAAACGTCTCCGGTCAACAGTTCGGCCGCCACCTTGTGGCGGTAGCGCAGCAGCGCCTGAAGGGTTTCACAGTGTTTTTTACGGTCCGAAAGCACCAGGCAGACGCCGCGCCGGGCCGCCAGCTCACAGGCGACATCGCCCGCAATCAGTCGGTTGCGGGCGTCATCGCGGGTCAGCTCGGAGAGCATCCGGCTGTAGTCGCTGGTGGGGTCGAAATAGGGCCTGAAAGCCGTTTCGCGCACCATCACCTCGGCTGCCAGCACATCCCCCGTGGCCACCAGATCGGCCTTGGCGATTTCGTGGTGGATGTCCCCCAGATGCCAGAAAATCAACGGGGAAAGCTTGTCCCGGCGCCAGGGGGTGGCCGACAGCCCCAGCATGTAGTGGGCGTCAAAGCGGTTGACCGCCTCACTGAAGGTGCGGCTGGGGGTGCGGTGGCATTCGTCCACCACCAGATAGCCGATATGCGGGGACACCTCATCGGCGCATTTGCACAGAGACTGGACCAGCGCGACGGTCACGGCCTGACCGATGGTTTTTTTGCCGGCCCCGATCAAACCGACCTGGGCCGCGGCAATCCCGAGAAAAGTTTCCACCCGCCGAATCCATTGCATGGCCAGCTCCCGGGTGTGGACGACGATCAGCGCCGGCTGTCGCCGGCGGGCGATCAGATCCAAGGCCATGACCGTCTTGCCGGAGCCCGTGGGAGCGCTCAACGTGCCGAAATCCTTGGCCAGCATGGCATCCACGGCGGTCTGCTGGAAACCTTTGAGCCGGCCTGAAAATGAAAACGCCACCGGGGGCAGCCGCCGCCGGCGGTCATCGATGCTCAGCGCCACGCCGAGCTCGCGGCAGTGGCCGATTAGCTGCCGGATGGTGCCGCGCGGAATCACCAGCCCGCCGCCGCGGGTGCGCCAAAAAAACGTGAGCTCCTTGGGGGTCTTGAAGTTGTAACGGCCCATGCGCTGGTTTTCGACCCAGCGGGGGTTGAGCAGTGTCAGGCGCTTCATCAACAGCAGGCGCAGGGCTTCGGGGGGGTCTTTGAGCAGCAGGTTGTGTCGCATCAGGACGATCATCGGTCCTCTGAAGTGCCGGCCGCCGCCGGGGGCATTGCGGCCTTGGGAGCCTTTTCAGCGGGCCAGCAATTCGGCCAGCTGCTCCGGACGGGTGAAGGACTGCCAGCTGCCGCCGCCCGAAACGATGCGCCGCTGCCAGAAGCCCAACAGATCGTCCGGCGCACCCACCTTGCTGCCGTCGGGAGCTTCCGCCCGGGGTGCCGGCTCGAGGGCCAGCACCCGGCAGCCTTCGACCTGGATGGGAAAATCGCGCCCCTCGGGCCCGGCGCCGTCAGCCCTGAGATCGGCTGCGATGAGGATCATCCGGTGGGCGGCGGCGGTTTTTTTGAGAAACTCGACCGCCGCCAGCAGCCCGCCGGTGATATCGCCCTCGGGCCCCGGCCTGCCGAGGTCATCGAACAAGTTGTCAAGCTGGTGCTGCAGCAGCCGCTTTTGGCCGTTGGCCACCGTCGGCCGACGGCTGAGACGAACCGTTGTCAGGACGTCCTGCGGTCTGAAGTAGGGCCCGCCTACCCGGCCGACAGCCAAAAAATCGCCGGAGGTCAGATGGGCCAGGATCACATGGGTGGCCGCACGCACCACCGCCTGCGTCTCGGCCCCCGCACCGGAAGGGCCGATCAGGAGAAAAACAGCGCGCGTCTGGCCGGTCGTATCCACGCAGCCCGGCAACACCCCCACGGAAAGCATCAGCCATAGCCAGGCAACTTTACGGCTCATGGCATTTCCTGGGGTAGATTCGGGGCCTCGACCGCCGGCCGCCGTGCACGAACCCGCGTGTCGACCCACAGGGCGGGAAAGATTAAAAGGTCATAGACTCTGACCAGAAAGGCCGCCGCCAGGACGATCACGTGCGCCCCCAGCCGCAGCAGCCATGCGGCCGTCTCGAAGGCGACCTGCAGCAGGGCGCCGAAAATAGTGCGCGCGGCATTCACC